>JABDJY010000110.1 GCA_013003285.1 Alphaproteobacteria bacterium
GTCATCAACACGCCGACGCGCCTGATCGACGTGGCATGACCTCTACACCTTTGTTGCGATGGTCAGCAGCGCCGGCATCGGGAGTACCCTGACACCGCACTGATGGTAAGGCGCGCATCCCTCTTCCATAGCGGCGGATATGACCGGAAGCCTGTCGGGGTCCTGCGCCCGCAATAACCCGCTCATGCGCGCCGTTGCTTGACTGAACGTGTCCATGAGCGTGTCTGATTCGGGCAGCCGCCACGTAAGCTCCAGCTCGCTGCACACAATGTCCGAAAACCCAACTTCGCCCAGCACGGATTCACATTCATCCGGGTCCGCAAACCGATAAAGTGGCGTGCCTTCAGGCAACCCGATGTCGAGCGCCCCTTCCTTGATGATTGCTTTCATGGCGATGGTGATCGCCGATGTGTCGGATTTAGCCCAATTGGTCAACGCCAATTTGCCATCCGCTTTCAACACCCGAAAAGCCTCGGCCAGTGCTTTTTCGGGAGTGGGGAAATGCAGCACGCCGAAGTTGATCAAAACCACATCGAAGCTGCCGTCGGGAAAGGGCAAGTCTTCCGCATCGGCCGTCTGAAAGTCGAGTTCGGAGAAATTGTTCTGCGCAAGCGCGACCATATTCTGGGAGAAATCGACGCCCACCGTGGCCGCGCCCCACGCCGCCGCCGCACCACTGACATAGCCCGGTCCACAGGCGACGTCGAGAACCCGCATGCCTTTGGCCACTTCCGTACCGGCCAGCATGCGCGGCACTGCCTGCGTGGTCAGCGCCTCCCAATGACGATGATAGCCATCGCTCAGGCGCTCCCAACCCTCATGTTCGAATTGGTGAAAGGCCGCCGGATCATATGATGTGCCGGACATGCTGCTCTCTCCGCGAAAAGGCGGTCCAAGATCGATCCGCCGAGTTCCGACTATAACGGGAGAAGATGGCCGGGAGATAGGGCCGCCGGCAAACAGTCTAGCTGTTGGGCGCCTTTAACACTGAGACGATTTGCTGCTCCAACTCACCTGTCGGCCGGCAACGAATAGAAACCAGTTTCATCTTCGATCCTTCGCGGATCTCTTCGCTTACGGTGCCCTCGTCGGAGCTACTGAAATCGACAGAATCGTCAAGAAAGCGCGGCGTGATCTTGCGGCCGAACTCGCGCGTCCTGAACTTCATCACATAGTGGGCGTCGACGCTCACCAGGGTTCCATTTCGCGTCGGCTCCAATTTAATGGTGGCCAGTGCGTTTAAGCTGGTCCGCCGCTCGACATCGATGAGTTCATTAAATTCTTCATCGCCCACGAGATAACGGACCGAATTGGCGGCGAGGAACTTGTACGCACGGTCACCTAAGACCTCATGCCTGGAATCCACACTGACACTGCCGCAATCGACCCACGGCGACGGCACCTTGGATTGCAGTAATACCCGGATTGTCGAATTTTCTTTGATCGTCGCGTTGATCGTGAAATCGCCCTCGTCGAGTTCTTTCAGCAAGACGTTCCAGGTCGTATCGAAATCTGTGGGGACGATTGTCTGAATGGCGGTCGTTACACCAGCGGCACGTGTCTGTGGCGCGGTCGTGATGGCCGTCAGGCCCAAAGCAAAGACTGCGGAAACAGCAAAAAACGGTTTGAAGTTCATAATCCCTGACCCACGCTCTATCACTGGAAATTATTGAATTATAACAACATAACTAATTAATAACTAATTATTATTCGTAGTTAATTAAAATTTTAATTAAAATGCGTTATTTTAAAATTAATCATTAATTTACCTAAAATTTATATTTAATTTTACTTAAACATAGTTAACGCAACGCTAAACCGCAGTGAGGCGCAACGCGGCGGACCGTCGCGGAATTCATGTTTAGCAATTTTCATCTCTCCAGGGTACTTGGGCCAATTAACCGGAACGCCGGCACCCATATGTTAAGGCAACAGAAGATGTCACCCGTTTGTTGTGCGGTAGCCTAGTATTATGGTGAAAATGAGTCGAGTCGATAGACGAAATTACATCGCGAATAAGGAAAAACCCTTATCTAACAAGGACAAACCCAGCCCCGGCCCCGTCGGCAACACGACTTGTCCCGCTTCGACCACAAGCGGATTTTCGAACAATTCCTCCCACCATTCCATATGTTCGAGCATCAGCGCATGCGGCTGGGCGGCCAGCACATGGGCCGAAGCTTCAGTGAATAAATGCGAGGAAACCGGCTGGTTATAGGCTGCGCAAAGCGCAGCAGCGTTAAGGTATTCGGTGATTCCACCCATACGTTGAAGGTCCGGCATCAATACATCGGCGGCGCGCGCCTCCAAATGCTGCTTCATGGCCGCCGAACCGTAGGAGGTCTCGCCAGTTGCCACCCGCATATCGAGAGCTGCGGCGACCCGCGCGCAGCCTTCCAAATCTGTATAAAACACCGGCTCCTCCAGCCAATAAATGCCGAGCGGCTCAAGCAGCCGTCCGGCGCGAATCGCCACCGATTCCGGCCACGCTTGGTTAACATCAACGAGCAATTCGATATCGGGGCCGAGCGCCTCGCGTACCCGGCGCACCCGCTCGATATCGGTCATGAAATCGGCACGGCCGATACGCATCTTCATTGCCCGGTGCCCTTGCGCGCAAAATGCCTCGGCCTCGGCGATTACCTCGTCGATCGTATAATTCAGCCACAAGCCCGATGATGCGTAAGTCGTCACCCGCGTGTTGTCGCCGCCTAGATAACGATATAGCGGCAGTTCGGCGGCTTGTGCCGCCAAATCCCAGCACCCTGTATCGAGCGCGGAGAGCGCCATCATTGTAGCGCCGGCATGACCGAAGAAGTTCAGGTCGCGCCACGCCGCGGCGAAAATGGCCCGCACCGCGCGGGGATCACGGCCCTCATAAATCTGCGCCAAATCTGTGACATGCGCGGCCAGCGCAGCTGCCTTAGAGGGCTCGAAGGCAAAGCACCACCCCATGCCGGTTAACCCCGCGTCGGTACGTAAGCGTACGAAGACCGTATAGGCGTGGGTAAAATCATGGGCCGACGTGCGGATCGGTTTGCGCAACGGTATGGCGAGCCGATCTATATCCACGCTGGTTATTTTCATCGCCTGATCCTTACTAATAGCGCTTCGTGCCAACGCCCCCCTGACGCGGCCGATGATCGAGGGTAAGTTACCCGTCTCGGAGCCGCCAGTGCCGGTGTGCCTCAGGATAAGCAGGGTTAAGGGACAGGACCATGAAAATTCTCATTTTGGGCGCCGGCGCCATCGGCGGCTATCTGGGGAGCCGCCTTGTCGAGGCCGGCGCGGACGTCAACTTCCTGGTTCGTGAGGCCCGGCGGGCGCAATTGGATCGCGAGGGGCTGCGGCTGCGTTCGGTATTTGGCGATGTAGATTGCAAGGTCGTGACGGTTAGCGCCGGCGAGCTTAAACCCGACAATGATTTGGCGATCGTCACCTGCAAGGCCTACGACCTGGACAGCGCCATCGAGGCCATCGGACCCGGCCTATCCCAAAACGGGCTGGTGCTGCCCATTCTCAACGGTCTGGGCCACATCGCCACGCTCAACGCCGCCTTTGGACAAGATCGCGTGCTCGGCGGCACCATTAAACTATCGGCCTCGCGCCTCGCCGACGGCACCATCAAGCATATGAACGACTGGCACTGGCTGCGCTTCGGCGAACAGGCCGGCGGCCTCAGCGACCGCGTGCTCGCCGTGCAGGCGGCATTCGATGGCTGCGTCGGGCTCGAGGCGGTCCCGCAGGAAAATATCATGCAGGAGATGTGGGAGAAGTTCGTCCACCTCACCACCGCCGCCGCCATGACCTGCCTGATGCGAGCCAATTCTGGGCAGATCCTAGCGACCGACGAAGGCGCCTCCCTTTTCCAGCAGATGTTGGAGACATCGGCCAACATCGCCCGGGCCAGCGGCTATCCACCCAGCGACGAATTCATGGAGACCTACCGTACGCTGTTCGCCGACCGCGACGGGACCTACGCCACCTCCATGTTGCGCGATATCGAAGCCGGCAACCGCACCGAGGGTGAGCAGATTGTCGGGCTGATGCTGCAGCGCGCCCGCGAGTTCGACATCGATAGTCCTTTACTGACGGCAGCCTATGCCCATCTCAAGGCCTATGAAGTCCGCCAGGCCAATGGCGGAAAAATTTAACGGGAGGCAAAGTCATGTCGGATAGCTTCGAAAAAGTCGCGACCCATTACGGCCTTGCGGGCATCGAAGAGCGTATTCTCTCCGCGCTGCAGGACGAAGGCATCGATATCGATGCCCTAACACCCAGAGACCTGTCGCCAATCGACCAGTTCCATACCCGCGGCATCCTCGCCACCCGCGAGCATGCGGCATTGGCCGCGCCCCGCGAAGATATGCATGTGCTCGATGTGGGCTGCGGCATCGGCGGCCCGGCGCGCTACCTGGCCTCGACCTATGGCTGCCGGGTCACCGGCGTCGATTTGACACCGGAATTCATCGCCGTCGCAAAAATGCTAACCGAACGCTGCCGCCTCGACCATTTCGTCGACTTCCAACAGGCCAACGGGCTCGACCTGCCCTTCGATGATTCCAGTTTCGACATGGTGTGGTGCCAGAACGTCACCATGAACATCGAGGACAAGGCAGCCTTCTATCGCGAAATTGCGCGGGTATTGAAATCCGGTGGCCGCTTCACCTCAACCGAGATGACCACCGGAGACGCCGGTCCGCCCCATTTCCCCTTGCCGTGGGCGCGCGTCCCGGAAATCAGCTTTCTTGCCTCGCAAGACGAGATGCGCGCGGCCCTCGAGGGCGCCGGGTTCACCATTATCGAATGGCGGGACACCAGCGCCGAGGTGGTCGCAGCGACACAATCGCCAATTCAGAAAGCCCGCCATGCCAAGCTCGGCATCGCTCTTATCGCCGGCGACGATACGCCCGAGCGCGTGGCCAACTCGGGGCGCAGCCTTGCGGAAGGACGCCTGTCGAACGTGATGATGGTGGCCGAGAAATAAGCGACCTTTTTGGCTAGACGATATGTTCCGGCGGCAAGGGCGCATGCCCGAGGATTATATCCGACGCCTTTTCCGCGATCATTACCGTCGGCGCGTTGGTATTCCCGCCGACCAGGGTTGGCATGACCGAGGCATCGACCACGCGTAGCCCCTCGACACCGCGCACCCGTAGTTCTTCGTCGACAACTGATTTCTCATCGGCGCCCATGCGGCAACTGCCGACCGGGTGATAAACCGTGCTCGCGGCGCTGCGCACGAAGGCATCGAGCTGATCGTCGCTCTCGACCTGCGGCCCGGGCCATATCTCACCGGAACTATGGCGCGCCAACGCCGGGCGGGTCATCACATGGCGCATCGCCTTGAAGGCTTCACGCAGGGTCGCCCGATCCCGTTCGGTCGATAGATAGTTGGGCTGGATCGCCGGCGCGTCGGCCGGATTGTTCGAGCGCAGAGTGATTTCGCCCCGGCTCTCCGGCCGCAACAGGCAGGCATGGCACATAAAGGCATCGGGCCTGGTGTGATCCTTGGTCGGCGCGGAGAAGGGCTGGCGGATCAGCGACATTAGATTGCCGGCGCTGAAATGGAACTGCACGTCGGGCACTTCCAACTCCGGCGCGGTGCGAATAAAGGCCCCGCCCTCCAGGGGAAATCCCGCCGCCGGGCCAGAGCGCATAAGCATCGCCCGCGCCACCGCAAAGGCGCCCCGTTCCGACCGCGTCAATTCATCGGTCAGGGTCTTAATCGTCGCGCCATGGACAGTGTGGATATTGGAATGGTCCTGCAGGTTGCGGCCAACCTCGGGCAAATCGACCACCGGCGCGATGCCATGGCTTCTCAAATGCTCGCCATCCCCCACCCCCGACAGCATGAGGATTTGCGGTGAGTTGACCGCGCCCGCGGCGAGCAACACTTCGCGTGCCGCGTTGGCGGTGAATTCCTTTCCGTTCTGGCGATAGACCACGCCCTCGGCGCGTCCATTGGCGAAGGTGATCCGCTGGGTTAACGCCTCGGTTTCCACGGTCAGATTCGGCCGCGACAATGCCGGTCGCAGATAGGCCGCCGCCGTACTCCAACGTCGGGCATTGCGGATGGTGAACTGGTAGCGCCCGAATCCCTCCTGCTCGGCGCCGTTGAAATCCGGATTAACCGGATGGCCAGCCTCGCGTCCAGCCTCGACGAAAGCGTCGAACAGCGGGTTGTCGTGATAGGCTTCGGTCACGTTCAGCGGTCCGTCCGCGCCATGGAAGGCGTCCGCGCCGCGCTCGTTGCCTTCGGCGCGTTTAAAATAGGGGAGAACATCGGCATAGGACCAACCGGCCAAACCGAACTGGCGCCACATATCGTAATCACGGGCGTGGCCGCGGATATAGATCATGCCGTTGAGTGACGACGTGCCGCCCAATGTCTTGCCACGCGGCCACATGATACGCCGGTTATCGAGATTGGCCTGGGGCTCGGTCTCGTAGGCCCAGTTATAGCGCCGGTTGGGAATCATCTTCGCCAACCCGACCGGGATGTGAATGAATGGATGGCGGTCGCGCGGACCGGCCTCCAGCAGCAGCACACGGACCTTCGGATCGGCGCTTAAGCGATTGGCCAACACACAACCAGCGCTACCGGCACCGATAATCACATAATCGAATTCGCTCATTTACCGACTAGTCCGGCGCTGTAGGCGCCTACTGACGCCTCAAATGGGCCAGCACCGACCGCACGATGCTGCCGTCGAGCGAGCGGGTAAACCGCAACTGCATTTCATCGTCGGTCAGCAAGGTGCGAACGAATTTCTGATACTCCAACACTCCGTGCTCCGAGATGGTGATGCTGTGGACTTCCATCACCCGGCCGGCAATTCGCGCCCAAATGTAGGGCGAACCCGACAAGGGTTCGCCAGTGGCGGTCATGCGGTATATGCCCGGCTTTTCGACGCTGGCGAAGGGAACACTAATCGAGGAATGCTTGATCTTGTTGCTCCTCGACGGCCGCCGCGTCACCCAGGTTACGTCGAAGCCGTCCGTCGTCGCCTTGATTGTAACCTCAAGCTCGCGATCGATCAGGCCAACGCTCTCGGCCGGAGCGCCATTCTCGGTGATGCCCATCCCCACCCAATGGCCGACAAAGGGGTCGACCGGCGCCGCGCTGGCTGGTCGTGCCACGGGGAGAACTGCAAGGAGGATAAGGATCGCGGCGGCGGTCATAAGTTTTTTCACGGGGGTACCTCCATTAAGGCCAGGGCATCGGTGGCGTTTCTACGTAATTTGCCCACTCAAGGCCAGACTCAGGCTGTATCTCACTTGGATCAATCTCTGGCAAATATGGACCGGAAAAAGACCTTAACCACCGCCCCGAAATTACGGATCACGCCGCCAACATCACCCTTCCTGGTATAGGCCAGGGCACGATTCGACGCCGCTTGCGTACTGTTGGGATCAATGGCCAAGGCGTTGTCGAATTCAGCAATGGCCCGGTCGATTTCGCCCTTGGCCATATAGGCGCTTCCCAGATTGTTGTAGGACAAGACATGGTCGGGCTGTAGCGCGATAGCGTGGCTGAAATCGGCGATTGCGTTATCGAACTCTTCTTTAGTGTAATAAACATTCCCGCGGTTGTAGTAAGCTGGAAGGCTGCGGGGATTGCGACTTATCGCATCAGTAAAGTCAGCAATTGCGTGGTCGAGGTTCCCTTGCCTCGCATGGGCGCTGCCACGGGTCGTATAGGCTACGGCTTTGTTATGTCGGCTAATACCAGAGGATCTCAAAACCCCGGTACAGCCTTGAATAACCACCGCGTCATTATTGCCCGAACATTGCGCCACAAATTGCTGCAGGCTCTGCGCCCCGGCGGAACCGCCCAGCACAATCGCCAAAATAAACGCGACCATCGCAATTGCCATTTTCATGGCAAGAATGGTGACACGATTTTGTCCATGAGCAAATAATAGTGTCTTAGCTGGCTAGAATACCGGAACATATGTTCTGCGAAATGAATTGATATCATCCCACAATGCATGCGGCGGATCTCCCTACAACACACCATCCAGGCGAGGCACAAGGTGTTCGATGAGCCAACTGCTGCCAAATACCGATAGGTGATTAGCGTCACCGAATAATGAATAACTTTCACTTCGGAATCGGCAGTTGGCGCCGTTGCAAAAGAACGGCAGTGGATCGATAAAGGCGGCTCCGGCGCTGTTTTGCAGTATGTCCTCGTTAATCCTCACATCAAAGTCACCCGGCGCGCTATCTGTATATTTCCCACGCGCGGCAAGCCAATGGACGTTCGGTCGAAAAACCGGCGTCTGGCCGAATAAGATTACTTTCATGCCGCGGCTTTTCAGTATTTCTATTGTTCCGGCAATGTCCGCCGGAACCACGCCTTGATTAAATATGGAAGCCCATTGCCCGGCCAATATCACCGTTTCAATATCGAACGCCTTGATCACCTCTAAGACATTGATATTAAAATCTGTGCAGTTCGGCGAAAAAATGGGATCCCAGCCAAAAACCGGTGCACACCCTTCTGCGGTATATTGCAGTATCTGGTGCGACCAAGCGCCATCGGCGGCTTGCAAACCGGGAGCCAGGTGAGCCGCGAATGAGTCCCCCCAAAGCAGCGCGTTCGGTCCACCGCCCTCGTTAAGGAAACAGGAATGAGCTTGCCAAGCTTCGGGTTTTTGTAGTCGTCCGAGGAAACAAGTGTCGTCGCCAAAAAACTGCCCTGGCGCGTTTTGGGCTTCCGCCAACGTGGCGTTTTCCTGCGACGGTGAGTTCACGCTCGCGACAGAGACACCAACTACGACAATCAGTGCAGCGAATCCCCCGACGCCTGTAAACAGCACATTGCGACGCACGATGGATTTTGCGCCCCGAAACGGCTGTTCAATGAAACGCCAGGACAACGTGGCCGCTGCAATCGAAATAAGAACAATTCCCGCGGTCTCGATACCCGTCAGTTCCCGCGGCATAAAAGAACGGGTGAACGCCAATGCCGGCCAATGCCAAAGGTAGAGGGAGTAGGATATAAGCCCAACAAAAATCGGAATACGCATACCCATTAAGCGATTTACAAAGGAAGATCCCGCGGCGCCAGAATGGATTAGCAGAGCGGCGCCAACACAAGGAAAGAGGGCGTTGGTGCCAGGGAATGAGGTCCCATTGTCGAAGGTAAAAACGCCCCAACCAATCAACGCAATCCCTACGATCGCGGCAATTTCCCTAAGAATCCGGTTGCCAATCTCAGGAAACACCCGAAACGCCAGCATAGCGCCAAGCAGCAACTCCCACGTTCTGCCCACCGGATGATAGAAGGCCGCCGCTGGATTAGCGGCCACCCCTTTATAGCTCATGGCGAAAGAGACAATAGCAAACGCTATGATCAACCCACGCCAGCGACCCCCGGCAAATCGGGCTATCAAAATCAACGCGAGTGGATAGAAAATATAAAACTGCTCTTCGACTGCGAGCGACCAAGTGTGGAGCAGCGGTTTAAAATCTGCCGGCGCATCGAAATAGCCGGTCTCATGCCAAAACAGAAAGTTAGAGAAAAATAGCGTCGCCGCTATTGCGCTCTCCCCAAATTCCCCGAATTGGTTGGGTGGAAGGGCAAATGGCGCAACGGCAAAAGAGACCAAAATCACCGCAAACAGCGCCGGTAGAATTCGCCGGGCGCGACGCTCATAAAACCCGATCAACGAGAATCGACCCTCTTTTATCTCCGTGGCAATTAGCAAAGTAATCAAATAGCCGGAGATAACGAAAAAGACATCGACGCCTATGAAGCCGCCACTGAAGAACGCAAAGTCGGCGTGGAATAGAACCACCGCCAGCACGGCGATAGCCCGCAACCCATCAATATCGGCACGGTATTTCATTTGTGGCGTCTACTCAGGCCCAGATTCAATGCCGACAAGGCATATATTGCGTCATTTTTCGCACAGTATCGGCAAATCGTTAGCGAATTGTCGATTATCGCGCTTCGACACTAATTGTTGATTACGAATATCGGGCCGGTTTTCGTCTAATCCGGCAGGCCGAGTTTCTTCAAATGTTCGCACATGCGATCCATGAATTCCTCGGTAAACGGCATGGCTTTCTTGACCTTTGCCGCGGTGAGGTCGGGATAAACTTCCATCAACCGTGAGAACGCAACCTGCGCTTCTTCCATCCGTCCTGCACCGCAGAGCGATGCTGCAACGTTCCGGTAAATCCAATCGGCGTGCGGCCGTTCCTCCAACGCACGCTTAAGGAACACCACAGCCTGGTCATAATCTTGCTTCACCTCATGTGCGCACCCCAGCGCGACATAATTGTTAAAGTTCATCGGATCGAGCGGGCTCAGGCGCAGTGCACGCTCCAGATGCTCGATCGCACGATCCGCATTCTCGGTGTAGTTCTCGATCCAGCCCAAGCGGCTCCAGGCCCAGGCCGAATTGGGGTCAAGGGCAACTGCACGCTCGAGCAAGATACGCGCCGTGCCCTGGTTTTCAACAAAGGTGTGAACCGTACCAAGCACCGTTAATATCAAGGGGTCGTCACCGCTTAACTGCGCCGCCCGCTCGGCCAACCGCAATGCTTCGGCTTGGCTGTCGGCGATATCATCGGCCCAGTTGTAAACCGAGCGTTGGGCGTGGCACCACCCTGCCAGCGCCAGAGCCAAAGGGTAGTCCGGGTCGATCTCCAGCGATTTATTGAGCAAATCGAACCCGATTTCGCTTTCCTCCTTTTCCAGCACCCACACATGGGGCATCGCCCGCATCGCATAATCATAGGCGCCCAGATCTTGCGGATGTTTGCGGCGCGAACGTTCGATTTCGGCGATGCGGATTGACGGCTGCAAGGCACCCGCGACATGCTCGGTAATGCGGTCCTGTAAATCGAATATATCGTCGATGTTTCCGTCATAGCGTTCGGCCCAGACATGGGCGCCGCCATCGGTCTCAACCAGCTGCACGGTAATACGCACCCGCCCAGCCGCCCGCTGAATACTGCCTTCCAAGACGTAGGCGACCCCCAGCTCGCGACCAATATCGATCACGTTGGTGGCTTTGCCCTTGTATGTGTAGGCCGTGTTGCGGGCGATCACGAAAAATGAGCGGATGCGCGACAGGGCCGCTGTGATCGTTTCGACGATACCATCGGCCAGAAATTCCTGCTCCGGGTCGGCCGACAAATTGTCGAACGGCAGGACGACAACCGACGGTTTATCCGGCAGAGCAGGAGACGGCTCGGACGACGACTGGCGGCGCGCGCCGCCCGCTATGTTTTCCGGCCACCGCCACACATGGATCGGCCGCTTGATGTTCTTGAACTCTTCGAGGCCGCTATCGATAAACTCGACGTCCAGGCGGTCGCGCACATCGTCATACACCCGAGACGATATGCAAATGCCACCCGGATCGGCGCTCTCTTGCAGGCGCGCGGCGATATTGACGCCGTCACCATGAATGTCGTCGCCATCGATGATGATGTCGCCCAGATTAACACCGATGCGAAATACCAGTTGCTCCGCCGCCGCAACATCGGCGTTGCGTTCGGCCATACCCTGCTGGACCTCCAGCGCACATTGGGTGGCCTCGACAACGCTGGGAAATTCCAGCAGAAGCCCGTCGCCCATGGTCTTGACGATACGCCCACCATGGACGGCGATCGCCGGGTCGATCAGCTCGGCGCGGTGGGCGCGCAGTGCTGCAAGCGTGCCGGCCTCGTCAACGCCCATGAGCCGTGAATAGCCGACCACGTCGGTCGACACGATCGCGGCTAGCCTGCGTTCATCTACCGACACTTATTTCTCTACTCCCGAGGACGTCTACGAAAATCCTGCCAGATTTCAGGATGCCAACATCTGTTGCGCCAGTTCCAAATTAGCGAGCTCTGGCTTTAACTCACCAAGCTGAATTTTCCGGGTAATCTCTGCAACCACCGCGTTGGCTCGCGCGTCATTTCCACGGCGCTCGAACGCCTCGACGACCAGCCCGTTTATCATATCGACTTCGCTGTAACGGCCCTTCAGATGGTCCTGCAAAACGCAATCGCGTGCCGACGGCCCCACATCCTCCAGCAATTTGTCGAGCAGCTTTCCGAGCAGATTATTGGTGTCTTTGATATCCTCTTCGGACAAGCCGAATATCGGTTGGAGGGTGTAGCCCAGCTCCTGTCCGGCGGTCAGAGCCTCGGTGCCGACGCGCGAGACAAAGTCGCGCACACCGGGTACGTTCTGAGCCTCGTACAGTGTAATGCCCAGCATCGCGAGGGGACCCAGGCACATGGTGTTGACGACCAACTTCATCCATTTGGCGGATATGATGTCGTCCGAGACCGTGACCTTGCCGGCATTGAGCAAGATTCCCTCAATCTCGGCGACGCGATCAGCCGTGGAGGGGTCGACGCTGCCGAGACCGAACCATGTATGCGCGGGCGGATTGTTGCGCTGAACAATGCCCGGCGTGAAAATCTCCGACGACATTTCGATTACACAGCCCAGCGTGCGCGACGGGCCGATAATCTCGGAAATATCATCGACTGTCATGGCGTTCTGGATGCCCACCAGAATACCGTCATCCTGCAGATAGGGCTTGATGAACTCGCACAGCCAGCGCGTGTCGTAGGCCTTGGCCATGAGAAAAACGATGTCGTACTTCTCGTTCAGCGTACAGACATCGCTCAAATGATAGGCCCTCGGGTGCACATGCAATTCCTCATCGGGCATCTTGATCAGCAACCCGTTCTCCCGGATCGCTTCCACATGGGCGGCCCACTGGTCTATCATAACCACGTCGTAGCCTGCCTGAATCAGGTTTGCCGAGGTGCTGCTGCCGTTTGCGCCAGTACCAAGCACCGCTATTTTCTTATCCATCCCCGATCTCCCGTCATATTATTGCTATTAACGCGTACTATATACATACGTTTGCGCGAAAGAAGGGCAGCGTGCAATTCGCCCCTGCGACCATTCTGAGAGTGCCATCATGAATAAAGCGCGCCTTCGTTTTCGGCTGTTGACCGGCCTCAATATTTTGGCCGGATCGGCGCTGTTAATTCTGGCGTTCGATGAATTTCAGGTAACCCGTGGGCTGGTCGATGACGGCATCTTATTGATGCTCATCCTGGCGACGTTCATCCTGGTGCCGATTGTTTCCGTGGCTCTTTACATCTTGGGCCGGAAGTCACCCCCCATAACGACACCGGGCTGGCGCATCTATAAGCGATTGTCGATCGGATTTCTGACACTGTGCTGGTTGGCAATCACTGGGCCGGCCCTTTTTTGGGGCGCCATTATCATCGCAGCGCGCGAACCCTGGCCGCTATCGCTGGCCCAAGGTCCCGATACGGAACGATCCCGGGAAGGTGTGGAAAGACTTTTCGGCGCCGACGCCGCGCGTGCCATGTCGTCGGTCTACCTCATTTCATTCCATTTGCGCGATGGCTCGTATTTCGTGCGCTTCGATTATCGCGATCCGGATGTCATCGACCAAATCGCCGAAACGAAAGATATGGTCAAAATCCCTCTGACAGCGCGCGACGATGGGCGGTTCGATTTACGCGCTTACCGGGACCGCCTGAGATGGGGGGTACCCGAAGACATCAACGGGTCCGACGCCATCTATG
>JABDJY010000168.1 GCA_013003285.1 Alphaproteobacteria bacterium
TGTGCCGCATTCACCACCGGGCACTCCACGACGCCGGCGATGAGACCCGCTGGTGGCAAGGCCAAAAGATCGACCCTGTCGCGCTTGCCGAAGGGCTCTGGGCGAAAAGCAGCGAGCCGGCTGCAGCAGCAGCACGAACCGGGCTGAAATATTCAGCAAATATCGGTAATGACATTGATTAGTCGGCTATAGAGGGCTTTGAGGCTCTTCACGGAAATTGGGTGGAGTGGAAACCGTTGCGTCATACAAACCACTAGGCACCCGTAGTACGTGCGACGATGGTTGGCGAGGTGGACGATTTCGCTGCCTAATATGTTAGTAGGCCTCTTTATCGCCGAAGATGATGGCGATCGAACGTGCGAGAATCACCAAGTCGAACCAGACCGACCAATTGTCGATGTAATAAAGATCGTATTCGACGCGCCTACCTAGTTTTTCTGTATCAAATTCGCCGCGCAGACCGTTTACCTGCGCCCACCCGGTAATTCCAGGCTTGACCCGATGGCGCGCCGCGTATCGCTCGACGACTTCGTTCAGCGGATTACCCTCAATGCTCGCCTCGGCGGCGTGGGGGCGTGGGCCTACTACCGACATTTCGCCGCGGAGGACATTTACGAGTTGCGGCAGTTCGTCGAGGCTAGTCCGGCGAATGAAACGGCCGATCGTTGTTACTCTTGGGTCGTTCCGTGTTGCTTGCTCTACCGTAACCGATTCAGCATCTGCATCCGCTTTCATACTGCGGAATTTATAGATATCAATTGGTCTATTGTTAAACCCATAGCGTGTTTGTCGAAACAGCACTGGACCGGGAGAATCAATCTTTATCGCGAGCGCAATGAACGCCAATAGTGGTGAGAGCAAAACCAATAATGCGGTGGCTGCGACGCGGTCTTCAATACCTTTGACGATGCGCGCCCAACCTGAGAATGGTCTGCTATAGAGCTGGAGCATGGGAACACCGGAGATCGACACATATGTTCGTCCGGGAAAATCAAAATTGGCTAATCCAGGGGCCAAGTAAACAGTGACCGGGTGTTGAGCCAATTCATAGGTGACGGTGCGTATCCGCCCGGTTTCCTGCCACGGAAGAGCCACGATCACTTGATCCACCTCGCCAGCGCGAATCATATCAGTCAGTGTGTCGAGATCACCGAGATGATCATATTCTGCTCCCGCGTTTATGATGCGGGATGACTGGTCTTCGATTATACCCAAGATGCGAGTCTGCAGCGTGTCACCTTGGGCGAGATGGTCAGCCAATGACTTGGCCTGTTGGTCTATCCCTACAATGACGGTTCGATTGGCGAAATGGCCGTTGGACACCTGTCGCTCAATCCACATACTCAAGGCGATACGAAAAAGCCCAAGCGCTGAAGTTCCCATGAGGAACCAGGAAAACGCCCACACTCGCGAATATACATCGGATATCTTGAGGGCGAACGCGACAGCCAGCAATGCGGCGAACACCAGTGCCCAGGCTGCCAATGAGCGACCCAGACGGAGCCGTCGTTCGAATATCACACTTGGCTGGTATAGGCCCAACATCTGGCCAGTAACGGCCAGTAGCAACAGCGCCAAGACCAGGGCTGCAAAGTACTGGCCGAGGCGCTCTGGTTCGACGGGATGGATTCGAATCAAATAGATGGTGCAGCCCAGTAATCCAACCAGCGCCAGATCGCCGATGCGTATCAGGTCGCGCAGAAGCGCCGGCGTCATTAAGGCGCTACGGTCGGCACGCGTGTCACGCGCAGTCTTGGCGCCGTTGTCAGGCTCGAAATTCTGATCCACAATCATCTCTTGGAGGCCAGCATAGATGATTTCCGGGGTACAGGGATAAGGCGCAGAAGGTTAATCTTGGGTAAATCGTTGTGCATGTGCTGCGCCGAACCTAATGTTGGGTCTGCTTATCCCAGTAGTCTCGGTGCAGGCTGAGGTGTTTTTTTATCGAAAGCGGAATGAACCTGTTTCGTTTCCCAAGACCGTATCCGATGGCCTTCGCCCCTGTCCTAACTAAAGCGAAACCGATAAGAAGTGGCGCCAGTCGGGCGAGATAGCGAAATTCCGATTGTACGAATCGGCGCCCTTCGCCGCTCGCCCCACCGAATAATTCGCTTAGCCATGGTGTCTCGCTGTAGAACGCACCAATATCAAAAGCACGTTTAAGCTCAGCAAATGCAGTATAGCTATGGGAATGGAAAACTTGTGCATCTGCGGCATAGTACTTGGTCCAATCTCGTTTCAGCATCATGGCCGTCACCAAGACGTCTTCACCCACTGGCGCCGCAGCAGGAAATCCGCCCACTTCGACCAGGGCGGCGTGCCTGTAGGCGGCAAACGAGTCGGAACAAAAGCAGGTTTTGATGCCCAGGGTGTGACGGTCGCTAACCGTTACTGAACATGATGTTGGCGGATAATTGAACAGTCGGGCATGAGCGCTGATCGGTGTGGCGTCCTTATGCGGTAGTTGCCTGCCATACGCTACGCCGACCTTTGGGTCGTCGAATGCGGCGACTAATCTGGCGAAGCTTTCGCT
>JABDJY010000171.1 GCA_013003285.1 Alphaproteobacteria bacterium
GTCAGGGACAGGTCGACTTCCGGCAGTCCAGCAATGCCGAGCAAGCGGGCAACAAGTCCGTCGGCCGGTTCGTGAAGCTGCGCGTCGATGTCCAGGGTCTGCTCGGTTAAAGCGTAGGTAGATTTCACCGTAATCGAACCCGACGGCCCGTCGATGCGCTCGATTGCCAATAACGATTGAACTGTATCTTCGATTTCCGTGCTGAACGAACCGGTTAGGCGCAACCCGGCTGGTGTACCGATCACGGCGGGCTGCAAATCGATCGCTTCGACGCTAAGCTGGTCGAGGCGCAGCGCGAAGGGCAATTGCGGCACGATCAGATCCGCGGAACCTTCTTTCGATGGCGCCTGATCGTTGTCAGGCAGGCGTGCGAGCGAAAGGTCTGTGGCGGATAATTGCTCAACGTGGAGCAAACCGCCAAGCAAACGCAGTGGGCGCCACCTCAGCGAAATTTCTGTGACCGATAGCCATTCGCCTGCTGTGTCCGATATCGTAATTTGGTCGACCGTCAGACGGTCCGGCACTCGACCGTCGAGGCCGTCGATCTCGACAAGCTGGCCCGGCGTACTCAACATTCCCTCGAGACTTCGCTCGAGGGCCGTCAGCCCAGGCCCGGTTTGCAAAAACGCCAACACCAGCAGCAATAGACCGAGCACGCCAGCAAGCGCCCAGGCGCATCGTTTAGCAATCGTGCGAGCCCGTGACATCGTCAGAACGCCTGGCCGATGCTGAGATAGATTTCGAAGTCATCGTCGACCGCGGGCCGTTTATCCAACGGTGTCGCAACATCGAGGCGCAGCGGTCCGATCGCGGTGAAATATCGCAATCCGAGCCCGGCGGCCCAGCGCATATTACCGAGGCTGGTGGAAATGGTCTCGTCGAACACCGAGCCGCCCTCGACAAATGGGACGAGGCCAATATCCTCGCTCACCCGTACTCGGGTCTCGAAGCCAAGTTCGAGGACCGCCCGTCCGCCCAACGGATCGTTCTCGATATCGAGCGGACCGAGGCTGCGAAACGGATAGCCGCGCACCGAGCCGCCGCCGCCGGCATAAAAGCGCTTATTCGCCGGCACCGTGGATGTGGACTCGCCGACGATACTGCCGATTCGCGAACGCGCAGCGAGGACGAAACGACTATCGGTGTCGAGCGATAAAAAGGCTTCGCCGCTTGCTTCTAGTTTGGCAAAACTGACCGACTCCTCAATCGCACCAAAATAGGGCGTCACGCTGACGGACAGCCGGGTACCGCGTGTTGCGTCGAGCAAATCGTCCGTATCGTCACGTTGTGCCAACATGGGAAAGCCGATGAGTTCGACATTTCGCTCGCCCGTGGCATCGTTCAGGATCGAATAGTCGAAGGATGGCCCGGCGCGAACCCGCCAGTTATCGAACAGGCCGCGTTCGAGCCCAGCAAAAACCGCGAATGTTTTTTCGTCGAACGCATCGTCCTGCTGGCGTCGAATGACCGAATTCAGCAGGAGATTTTGATCGAAGGTGCGAAAGTTTGGTTTGATAAAATCGGCGTTCAGGCTTTGCTCGATCAGGCCGGCACGCGCCGCCACACGGAACTTCTCGTTCTCGCCCAATAAATTGCGGTGCTCCCAGAACAGGTTTCCGGCCAGGCCCTCATCGGTCGAAATAGTGGCGCCGGCGCCGATTGAGCGATGTTTACGCTCGCGTACCTGCAGTTCGATCGGTAGCGCGCCATCGGGGTCGGCGGTGTCGGTGTGATCGATCGCAACGCTGTCGAAGAGGGCGGTTCCCACCAACCGGGTGCGAAATGCCTCGACCTTGCGCTGGTCGTATATCTCGCCTTCGTTCCAGGTCAGCAGACGGCTTACATAGCTCGGCGAGACAGTGTCGAGTTGGGCCATCGAGAGTTTGCCGAATACAGACCTCGGCCCCGGGTCGATATCGAGCACGACGCGCATGGTTGTCTTATCATGGTCGACGACGAAGCTTCGGTTTGTGATCGACGCCAGGGGCCGGCCAATTTCGCCGAACCTGGTGATGAGGTCGCGCGACGCTTGGCGAATTTCCGATGATCGCGCGCGCATCCCCAAGGCCAATCCGAGGTCCTCGGGCTCCCGGGGGAATAATGCCGTATCGCCTGCCGGGGTCGCCGCGTATCGCAGCTCATACTGCTCCAGCAGATAGACGATGCCGGTATCAATATTGAGCGTAACCTCGACCGGTGTTTTTGTCTCATCGACGACGGCGTTGATTTCGCCGTTATAGAAGCCCTCCGAGCGGAGTAACTCGAACAGGCGCTCTTTGTCGCGGGTGATGCGCCGTGTGAGACCGGCACGCGATTGCGGCGGCCGGTCTCGTAGGGCGAACAAATTAGATGTCTTTTCCAGGCGGTCTTTCAGCGGTTTTTCGAGATCACCGACAATATTGACCGAATAGGTGAACTTATCGGGTTCCGATGGTTGCTCGTTGGCCGGCGGGTTCTCACGTCCCTCGGTCTGACCTTGAGCGCTGTTCCATGCCGCCGGCGATAAGCCGAGCACTAGTGCTGTTAGAAACAGGCGAAAAATTGACCGAAAAAATTCTGGCACGTCACGCCGGCGATCCGGAGAATAGGCTCGCGATACCCGGGAGGGAAAGAAATCCAACGATATCAGCCACTCTTAATCCGTCTTTCATCGAACGCCAATCCTATAGCAACCCAAAATAGGGCTACTGCCGCCGTTACGACAGTCTATTCTTTGGTTAACGGCAATAAGCTGTTTTAACCAGCATCGTCAGGCTTATCGACGGTAGATTGGGCCTCAATTCCGGCGGAATCATGATCGTCGAGCCGATCAATGCGCACCCGTCCGACTCGACGGCCTTTAATGTCCTCTACCGTGAACCGAAAGTTTTGCTCTTCCACCACATCACCCGGCTCGGGAATACGCTGCAAACTACGCATCAGTAATCCCGAAATTGTGCTGGCTTTATAGGTGTCAGGCACGGCGAAACCTGTCAGACGCTCGATATCCGCTAGCGAGGCCAGCCCATGGGCCTCCCAATGATCGCCCTCTTGCGTAATGGGGAATACCTGCTCAAAAACATCCGTCTCATCAGCGATTTCGCCGACGATCTCCTCGATCAAATCCTCAAGTGTGACAATGCCCGCGAAGGTTCCATATTCGTCGATAATGCAGGCCATATGCGAGCGCGCACTACGCATCACGTCGAATAGACTGGAAACTTTTAGGGTCTCGGGGACAACTAAAGGCTCGCGCAGGAAGGGGCCAAGATCCGACCAGGGGGCCGATTCACCGCTCAATAAGGCGCGGGTCAAATCCGCCATTAGGATGATACCGACAAGATCCCCATTTTTTCCGTCGATGACCGGTAAACGCGAATGCACCTGCTCGCGGATTGTGGCGAGATTACTTTCGACGGGGCCGTCCATGCGCAGTACGTCGGCTTCGATGCGCGGGATCATGACCCGAGACACCGTGCGTTCGTCGAACTTGAAAACATTGTGGATCATTTCCGCCTTATCGATGTGCAGTTCGCCATGCTCGGTGGAAACGTCTACCAGACCGCGTAGTTCCGTGTCAGTCAGGATGTCGGCATGCGTCGCTTCCTCGACCCCTAAGCGCCGCAGAATCGATGCCGACGCTTTATTGAGAACCCAGGTCAGCGGATAGAAGAGATAGTAAGAGATTTGCAACGGATAGGCGACGGCAACCGAAATCTGCTCCGCCTTGCGAATGGCCAGGGTTTTCGGTACCTGCTCGCCGACGACGATATGGAGCGCCGAAAATACAAGGAAACCCACAACGAAGGCGACGGTATGCAGGGTGGCGTCGCTCAACCCGAGAGGTTCCAGCACCGGCGTAAGCAGCGCTGCGACGGTTGGTTCGCCAACCCAGCCAAGCCCCAGAGATGCCATGGTAATACCCAATTGGCACGCGGCCAGGTAAGGCTCGATATACTTCTGCATATGAACCGTTCGCTTCGCTGCGCCACTGCCTGCTGCCGCCGCGCTCTCAATCCGGAAGGCCTTGGCCTTGACCAAGGCAAACTCTGCCGCAACGAAAAACGCATTGGCTACCAGTAAAAAAATCGCAACCAGCAAGCTGGTCAGTGCACTTTCCATAATATGAAGGCTTTCCTATAGATGTCGCAGTACGGTCCGGCGCCCGACCAGGCACAGAAAAAGTCCCGGCCCGTCGAGAAGAGAGCCCAGGCTGGGGGCAGCCGGGCTCTCCGTAACCACGGGCCGGGAAATCGGTGGCGGACTATTTATGATCAGTTTGAGGATCGCTGGTTGAACCGGTGTCCTCGGGTAATCTGGCCTCTAAAAACCGGGACGCGGCATCGCGCCCGCCCATGCCAAAAGCTATTGCCAGAGCCACGGCCACAGCGCCGAGGATGAGACCGAACGCCAAAGTAATAATGTCTTCAGCCACACCCATCTGCCGGACGCCCATGGCGACCGCCAAAATAACCACGGCAACGCGAGCGCCCAGGCCGACAGCCGCCGCGCTCGGGATGTTCATGGAGGCAACGATCTCGCCGACCAATTTGCCGACAAACACGCCGAAACCGATGATCACAATGCCGAATATGATCCGGCTGGCGAACACAAAGAAGGCGGCAAGTAGTATGCCCAGAGATTCAAAGCCGATTAGATTCAGCGCCTCGATGGCGGCGAACAAAAGGATGGCCAGATAGAGAAGGTAACCGGCGATTTCCGACATGGTTCGCCCACCGATCTGGTCCGTGCCCGTCAGACCAATTTTCTGCACCACATCATTGAATCCGATGCTGGTAAGCACGCCTGTGGCAAGCCCACCGACAATGCGACCGACGAAAAAAGCCAGCACGATGAGCAAGCCGCCGGCAAAAATACTCGGCAGGACCAGCAAAATGGCGCCCAGCATTTCACTCGCCGGCTGGGTAATTGCCGCCAGTTCAAGCGCGTTCAAGGCGGCAACGAGAACCGGGATGAACACGATGACGTATACGATCAGACCGATTGCGCCAGAAATCGATTGCTTCCCAGCAGCGGCGCCTAGTCCGGCCCCCTTGCTCCATGTTTCGAGCCCGATTGCGACAAGAAAATTAACGGTTAAACGGCGTAAGATGCGCGCCACAATCCAGCCAACCAGTAGGATCAAGCCTGCTGCAAACAGGTTTGGAAGAAACCCGATAATCTCATTTACCGCGGAACGTACCGGACCTAAAAGACCGGTCAGTTCCAGAGCGCTGAGAATGGCCGGCAGGAAAACCAGATAGGTCAGCCAGTGGATGCCATCGCTTATGGTGGCCGAAACGGGGCGCCCTTCCGCCACCTCGAGGCCGGCATCCGAGGTCAGCCGCTCGTCTAGTTTTAAGGTTGTTAAAACCCGGCGCGTTAGGGCCCGCAACAGATTTGCGACCACCCAGGCGACGAAGAGCAACAACGCAGGGCCTATCAAACGCGGGGCGAAAACGAATAACTGGTTCAAGAAACCGGTTATTGGCTCGGTGATTTCGGTAAGCCCGAGCGCCTGGAAAAATCCAACCAGGACGAACAGGATCAGCAGCGCAAACACGGCTTTGCCGATGATTCGCTCGATCTTTCCTGTTTCGTACTGTTGCGAGTCAGCCAGACCCTTGTTGACCAGGCGACCGACGCCGAGGCGCACGAGACCCGATTGCACCATGCGCGAAACGATGACCGCCACAATCCAGCCAACGACCAGAATTGCAAGCGCCCCCAAAATATTCGGTAAAAATGCGCCAACCTGCGCGACAGTGCCCCTCAAGGCGTTCAATAAATTCTCAAGCATTCTGTCCCCCAGAAATTCAATCTAGAAATAGAATCACACCCGAAAGTCACACTTTCGGGCTGAACGACGCCGCATTCGGACGAAGTCATTTGCTTAGCTGGGTGCGCAGCGCTTTAATGTCGATTGTAATAAGGGGCGAAAAAGGGAATGAAACCCAGGCATCCGAAGAAGTTCGCCAGCGCGGTGACTAAAATAAGAAGTGCACTGGGGGACGATCTCTGCGCCGCGGCGGTCGGCCGATCAGCGTCGCTCGTGCGCAAATGGGCGGATCCCGATCATTCGAGTTTGCCCAATGTGGAACAGGCGGTGTTGCTCGACACCGCTTACATCGAACACGAACACAAGAAGCCCCCCCTACTCGACCTCTACACCGACGTCATGGCCGAGTATGTTGACGCCGACAAAAACCAAAAGGTTCGGGTGGATATTCTGCTATCGACACTTTCGGTTCAGGGGATCGTCGGCGACCTCTCCGAAGCAATTAGAGAAGCGCTGTCACCGAAGAGCGAGGGAGGTCGCCAGCTTACACCGCGTGAGCGTTCGGAAATATTAGCAATTCTTGAACGCCTCGACGATGTTGTTGACTCGATCGAGGACGCGGTCGAGGAAAGCTAGAAGAAAATGTAAGTTGGGTTAGGCACTCTTATCATCCTCCAAAAGACCCTTCAGGTACTGGACAATCCAATTTTGAAAACTGTCGCGTTTGATGTCTTCTTTTTCCATGCGTTCGTCGACCATTTCATCCAAATAGTCGGAATAAGCGCGATACCAGCGTTTTCGCGACCGGCTCATCGTCTTGTCGAGAATGATTTCGACACGCACGCGCTCCGACAGCGCCGCCACTTCGGCAACTGTCAAGTTTCGGGCGCTTTGGCGCAGCTTTTCGACATTGCTGAACGCGGTTTCGACCCGTGCTTCGTTAATATGTTGATGTTCCATAGGTTCATCTTTCGTCAGGTTGTGCTTTTGGGGCGTTTTGGTGTTTTCCGCCGGGGCCACTTAGCGTCACCCCGGTTCGGCGGTGCGTAGCGCTCGACCTCGTAGTTCACCGAGACCATCCAGTCCGCATAGTCGGGCACGATCTGTTTGATCGCCTGCAGCAAATCCTGGCGGAAAACACCCTCGAGCGGTGTACCGCGGCCTGGCCAGATGCGGAATTTTGCGCGCAGGTAGGACTTTCCCGCACTGGTCTTGTGAGGGCCCGTGACTTCCGGCGAGGCGCGCAATATCCCTGGATACTGCTCCGTTGCTGATTCAGTTAGGAGTCGAACCGTTTTCTCGACTTCCGATGCCTTATCGCCATCCGCCGGAAGAACGGCATCGACGAGACACCGTACATATCCGCGTGGATAGGAAATAACATTCGTGATGCTGCGGTTGGGCACGAAGACCTCCGCCCCCATGGGATTGCGCAGGACCGTAAAGCGCATGCCGAACCGCTCGACGATGCCCACCTGACCGCTAATTTCGATTACGTCGCCAATATCATAGAGGTTGGTAAACACAACCGTCAGGCCGCTGACAACATCCTGCACCAGTCCCTGCGAACCAAACGCCACGGCGAGCCCGATTATCGAGGCGCTGGCGAAATAGGTCGTAAGCGATACGCCCAATTCCGTGAGCGCAAAGCCGATCGCCGCGAAGTAAAGCGTAAATATCAGGCCGCTGTGACGATGCTGATGATCGTGCGGGTCTTGGTTATATGCGCGGCGAACGCGCTGGACATCGCCCGCGTACTGGCTTTCCGCGTCACATAGACAATGCCATGCGCTGCCGCCGCCACGAGCAGCACAATTACGACACGTTGCCATATGGGAAGATCGGCGAGGAATTCTGTCATGTTCTAGAACTAAATGAGCGATGTGCCAAAAACGAGTTGCTCCACCTTAGCGTACCTCACCCCTGGCCGAAACTTGGACGGTAATACCAAGATCATCGATCTCCATCATGTCTCCCATTCAAATCGTCAACACAACGGGCTTAACGGTCGAGGCCATTGCAAAATGAACCGCATATGACAACGCCTTTGCCGTCGATATTCTGGTAGTTTTGCGAACCTGGTTGCCACGAGCGAATAATATCGATGCCGTTGGAGCCAAAACATTACTCTTGAGAAACCCGCCCCTGCCGACGACTTACGAAAGACGCGCGCCTGTACGCTGTCTAATCGCTAGAAGGATCCAGAAATGGCCACGGAAACGGAAACACGCCCTTGGGAACGTCTTCGTGAATTTGCGAATGGCGAAGACACCGTCGGCCTTAAAGAATTTCTGTCGTCGCTCGAACCCACCGAGGCGGTGCGGGCGATCTTGCGTCTTGATACCGACAGCCAAGAAAAGGTGTTAACGACCTTGTCTCCCGCGGAAGCGGCCGACTTGATCGAAGATTTGCCCGATGAGCAGGCGGTAGAGATCATCGAGAATCTCGAGCCCGCCGATGCTGCATCTATCGTGACCGAGATGCAGAGCGACGAGCAGGCCGATCTGCTTGCCGATATGGAAAGCGACGACGCGGAGGCCATTCTGCGCGAGATGCCGGTCGAAGATGCCACCGAGGTACGCCAGTTGGCGAGCTATGACGATAACGTCGCCGGCGGCCTGATGATGACCGAGTTCTTCAAGTATGAGGAGAATGCCACCGCCGGTGATGTGCTGGACGATTTGAACGCCCGCGCCGATAACATCGACGACTACTTCACCCACTACGCCTATGTGATCTCATCGTGGGGAAAGCTCGTCGGGGTCTTGGAGGTACGGGATTTGGCGTTAACGCCACGGCGCACCCCTTTGGCCGAAATCATGGCACCGGCTATCTTCGTCAAGGCGGAGACGGGGTTGGACGAACTTAAGGGCTTCATCGATCGTAATTTTTACGCGGCCATCCCCGTTGTAAATCGGCGCGGCAGCTTGTTGGGTGTGGTGCGACGAACGGCCGTGCAGGAGGCGCTGGCCGAGCGCGCCGACCGGGAAATGTTGCGCATGCAAGGCATCGTCGGCGGCGATGAGATACGTACGCTACCGACTCTGACCCGATCACGCCGACGCCTGTCCTGGCTGAGTGTCAATATCGTGCTCAACATCGCGGCCGCCAGCGTCATCGCGCTCTATATCGACACGCTCGAAGCCGTCATCGCGCTCGCCGTCTTCCTGCCAATCATTTCCGACATGAGCGGATGCACGGGCAATCAGGCGGTCGCGGTCAGCATGCGAGAATTGTCGCTCGGTATCGTCAAACCATTCGAGGTGTTGCGCGTGTGGCTCAAAGAAATATCCGTCGGCCTCATCAATGGCGTCGCGTTGGGTGCTGTTCTCGGTGGGGTCGCGTGGGCCTGGAAGGGCAATCCCTATTTAGGGTTGGTTGTTGGTGGCGCTTTAGCGCTCAACACATTAATCGCTGTTTCCATCGGTGGGGTGGTGCCGTTGATGCTCAAACGGGCCGGCGTCGACCCAGCGTTAGCCTCCGGCCCGATCCTCACAACGGTGACCGATATATTCGGGTTTTTCCTGGTTTTGAGTTTCGCCGCTCTCATGTTGCCAAAGCTGACATAGATGCCACATTGTCGATAGTCACATGAGACCTGGGACATTATTAGACGGAATGGAGTGACTAATGAATTTAGAAAATAACCAATATGTTGTTGGTGTTTTTCGCGAGGTCGGGGCGTTTGAGCGCGCGCTTGACGGCTTGTTAAGGGCGGGGTTCGACCCATCAGCGGTCAGCGTGCTCGGCAGTCACGAGGAGATTATTGCGCAATTTGGTCGAATCCCACGGCCCGAGGAGTTGGCAGACAACCCTAAAACACCTCGCGAGTCGCTGGAAACCGAATCCACCCTGCACAAAGCCGTCGATTTTATTGCCGGGACACTGGCGGTGATTAGCGAAGTCGGCACGGCAGCCGCCGCCTACGCAATCGGCGGGCCCGTTGGCGTCGCCGCGGCGTCAGCCGATCTAACCGACACCACGGTCGATAACCTGCTGTCTGACTATGTGGACGACCATTATCGGGAGCAGTTTGAAGAAAATCTTCGCGATGGCGGCATGATATGCTGGGTGCTCACACCCGATAATAAAGCCGCTGTGGCTGCCGCGAAGGTTCTGGCGTTAGCCGGCGGTCGGCATATCCACGAGACCGACTTTTGAGAATCCATCGGCCGAACTAAGGCAGGCCAGCAGAAACTATCCGAGAAAGCCGCTGGACCAGGATTCTTGCCGGTAATTGTCGCAAAGTTCTAACGTCGAAGCTTTGCCACTAGGCGAGGTTGCTAGTTTCAGCGGCCATTCGGACTACACTTTTGATTTTTTCACAGCACTTTCAATGGCGTTATCTAATTCGCCGGCTTTTATTGCCTTGATGACGGTGCGGTAGACCGCCGGGAGTTTTCTGAGGGAACCGACTTCAATAGAATTGCCTTGTCCGGCAATATTTAGTGGAATCTTATTGTAGCGAATCTGTGTGTAAATGAGGTTGTCGGGTTCAGTCTTCCACCAAAGGCGAGGCCGCACACTAACGATTTTATGCCCGCGCTTTCTTTTGAGTAGAAGAGGCTTTTTCTGCTCCGCCAGCCGGACTAATTCTATTTGCTCCTCAACATTCGCAATTAGTTTTTGGCGCCGGTATTCCACAGTCTCCAATTTCTGTCTTGCGCTCGCTGTCGCTAAAACTCGGCGCGAGATTTTGAGCTTATCTAAGTGGCCCATATCGGATCCTATAACAGTGCGTTTTTCGCTCTAAGCGTAGTTATATAGACGCCGGTATTGGTCTGATTTTACAACATTCAAGATTAGAACATGCAACCGATCTAATCCTAGCAACCGTAAGTTCCAGTCCACGGATATATAGAATCTTTTACGGCCAGGATGATTGGAATAAAGGCCTATATTCGCCAAGCCACCGCGAGCCGCCCTTTGCAGTCTCACCTAGGCGATATCCTGCAGGACCTGAACCGCGCGTACGCTGACTTCGACCGACATATCGATGAAATCTTCGCTCTGTCCGCCGTATGTCCCCGAAACCGGGATCGCCTGGGCCGGTTCGCGCGCCACGGCGATGGGGATCAGAT
>JABDJY010000248.1 GCA_013003285.1 Alphaproteobacteria bacterium
GCCCTTCACCCTGGCCAGCGACGAGGATGGCACGGTGTGCGAGGCCTATGGCACCTGGGTTTTAAAGAAACTCTATGGCCGCGAATATATGGGCATCGAACGCGCCACCTTCTTGATCGACGGCAAGGGCGTCGTGCGCAAAATCTGGCGCAAGGTCAAAGTCGCCGGGCATATGGAAGACGTGCTGGAAAGCGCCAAGGCGCTTTGAGCGATTTAACAGCCACCAACCTGGCGGCAGCCGCGGCGCAAATTTTGGCGACGGCGGACCCGGCCGAAAAAGTACGGCTCTCGGCGCTGACCGCCGAAGCTTGGCGTAGCGGCGGGCTGGCCCAGAGCGGGCTTTGCTCACTACCCGACAGACCTGCGCGGCCGGCGCAACCGGTTCTAAGCCCCGCCAACGAAGTGCCGCGCCGGCGCATCAACACCGCCGTCCGGGGCCGGATCGCCCTGCTCCACGCCCTGGCCCATATTGAGCTCAACGCCATCGATCTGGCGTGGGACATCATTGCCCGCTTCGCCAGCCCGGCACTGCCTAAAGCTTTCTTCGACGATTGGGTTCTCGTCGCCGCTGAGGAGGCCAAGCACTTCTCTCTGCTGGCGCAGCGCCTCCGCGAATTCGACGCCGCCTATGGCGATCTGCCGGCCCATGACGGGCTGTGGGAATCGGCGATGGCGACACGCCACGATCTGGCGGCGCGCCTCGCCGTTGTGCCCCTGGTTCTGGAAGCGCGCGGCCTCGACGTGACCCCGGCGATGATCGCCAAACTGCAATCGGCCGGCGACGACCCATCGGCGGCGATCCTGGAAATCATCTACCGCGACGAGATCGGCCATGTGCGCATCGGCCAGCGCTGGTTCAGCTTCGCCTGCGCCGCGCGCGGCCTGGCGCCGGAACCGGCCTGGCGGGACTATGTCGCCACCTACTTCAAGGGCGCACTGAAACCGCCCTTCAATGTGGCGGCCCGCGACGCCGCCGGCATCCCGCAATCCTGGTACGCCCTCGCCTCATGAATACACCGTCATGAATACATCGTCATGATTCCATCGACCCGCGAGCGTCAGATCGCCCTGGCCCTGTTGTTTATCGTGCCGGTGTTCTTCACCACCAATCAGCTGGTTGCGCGGATTGTGCACGAGACCATCCCGCCGGTCGGCCTGGCGTTCTGGCGGTGGACTTTCGCCTTCGCCATTTTGCTGCCCTTCACCGCCCGTCCCCTATGGCAGCACCGCAGGGAAATACGCCGCGAGTGGCGCGACCTGCTGGCGCTGGGCATTCTCGGCATGTGCATCTGCGGCTCTTTTGTCTATATCGGCGCGCAGACCACGACGGCGATCAATATCGGGCTGATCTACGGCGCGTCGCCGGTGGCGATCGTCGCGCTCGCCGCCATCATCTATGGCGAGCAGCTCAACCGCGGCAAAATTATCGGCTTCGCGATCGCCCTATTGGGTGTGCTGGTGATTATTCTGCAGGGCGATTTGGCAACCCTGACCGAGCTGCGGTTTGTGCGCGGCGACATCTGGATTGCGGTCTCCGCGACGGCCTGGGCGGTCTATGTGATCATCCTGCGCCACCGGCCAAGTGTGCTGCCGGACCAGGTTCGCTTCGCCGCGCTTATCCTGTTCGGCATCACAATTATGCTGCCGTTCCACATCGCCGAGACCCTGTCGGGCGCGACCCTGACGCTGGACCTCGCCACGCTCAGCGCCATCGCCATTGTGGCGATCGTGCCGGGATTGGCCGCCTATCAGGGCTACGCCCACGTCCAGCGCGTGTTGGGCGCCGGATCGGCCAGCCTGTTGATGTATCTGGGACCGATCTATTCCGCCATTCTGGCGTGGCTGCTACTCGGCGAAATCATCGAAATTTACCACTATGTCGGCACGGCCCTGGTCCTGCCCGGTATCTTCCTGGCGACGCGACGGGCGGCAACGGAATCGGCGGTCCCGCGTTAACCCTGGGCCTCCGCGTCGGCTTGGCCTTTGAAGTGGCTAGCCAGCGAGGCTTCGAGGAAACGGTCGAGATCGCCATCGAGGACCGCCTGGGCGTTGCCGGTCTCCACTTCGGTGCGCAGATCTTTGACCATCTGATAAGGATGCAGCACGTAGGAGCGGATTTGGTGGCCCCAGCCGATATCGCTTTTGGCGTCCTGCATTTCCTGCGCTTCAGCCTGACGCTTTTGTAACTCATGCTCATAGAGGCGCGCCCGCAACATGTTCATCGCCGTCACGCGGTTGCGCAGCTGGGAGCGGTCGTTCTGACACTGCACGACGATGCCGGTGGGCAGATGGGTCATGCGCACGGCGCT
This sequence comes from Alphaproteobacteria bacterium, assembly GCA_013003285.1. Taxonomy (GTDB): domain Bacteria; phylum Pseudomonadota; class Alphaproteobacteria; order UBA6615; family UBA6615; genus JABDJY01. The sequence goes on from JABDJY010000248.1 coordinate 2,310, forward strand.
GTCGGTTTTATTGACATGCTGGCCGCCTGAGCCCGATGCGCGATAGGTATCGATGCGCAAATCCTTGTCTTCGATCTCGATATCGATGGAATCATCGATTACCGGATAGACCCAGACCGAGGCGAAACTGGTGTGGCGGCGCGACTGGCTGTCGAAGGGTGAAATGCGCACCAGCCGGTGCACCCCAGCCTCGGTCTTCAGCCAGCCATAGGCATTCAGGCCGCTAACCTTGAAGGTCGCCGATTTAAGCCCGGCTTCCTCGCCGGCGCTTTCCTCGATCCACTCGACCTGACACTCATGCTGCTCGGCCCAGCGCACATACATGCGCACCAATATTTGCGCCCAGTCCTGGGATTCGGTGCCGCCGGCGCCGGCGTTGATTTCCACATAGCAGTCGTTGGCGTCGACCTCGCCGGAAAGCAGGCTCTCCAACTCCATCTTTTCGGCCAGCGGACTGAGCGCCTGGATCGCGGCCTCGGCCTCGGCGACGACATCGGTATCGTCTTCGGCCTCGCCGAGCTCGATCATGCCCACCGAATCTTCCAATACGGTTTCCATGTCTCGGACCCGGTTCATCGCTTTTTCGAGCTGGGTGCGCTCGCGCATGACGGTTTGCGCGCGCTCCTGGTCGCCCCACAGATCGGGGTCTTCGGCGAGCTGGTTCAGCTCATCCAGGCGCTTGACCGACTGATCCCAGTCAAAGATGCCTCCGCATGAGGGAGATCGACTGTCGGATATTTTCTACGAGTTGGGTCGTCTCAGCGCGCATTCATCAAATCCATAGAGCATCAGCAGCCTGGCCGGCAGTCTCATCGACCGCCAACCTACGAATCTTATCGATTCCGTCAATATAGTCCTGGAATAGTCTTGGGGGAGATACTAGACCACCGCGCGTTCGCCGCTAGTAAATACCGCGCTTGGGTTTGGCTGCGCGACGGCCACCGCCACTGCTGCCGGTCGCGCCGCCGGGGCGGTACCCGCCATCGACCACCGGCCCCAATTCGGTCGGCTCGGTGCCGGGCTTGAACGCTTCGAAAATAATCTTCTTCTCGCCCCGCTGCGCGACCACACCGGTCGACGCGTTGACCCGCACCAGACTAATACCCGACGGCACGCGGAATGGGATCGCCGGCGTGTTTTCCAGCGCCCCCGCCATGAAGTCGCGGAAGATGGGCGCCGCAACCGAAGAGCCGGTCTCCTTGTCGCCAAGCGGCTTGGGTTCATCGAAACCGACGAACACGCCGACGGCAAGATCGGGCGAAAAACCCACGAACCAGGTATCCAGTGAATCGTTGGTGGTGCCGGTCTTGCCCGCCAAGGGTTTGCCGACGGCGCGAACACGCACGCCGGTGCCGCGCTGAACCACGCCCTGGAGCATCGACACCATCTGGTAGGCGGTGCCGGAGTCCAGAAGTTCGGCCCGCAGATCGGGTGGCTGCGGTGGCGCCTGGCCGTCCCAGACCAGGTTCCGGCAATCGTCGCAGGGGCGCGTGTCGTGATTGAACACCGTGGCGCCGTGACGATCCTGAATGCGGTCGATCAAGGTCGGCGTGATCTGCTTGCCGCCATTGACGATCATCGCGTAGGCCGTGACCATGCGTAGCAAGGTGGTCTCACCGGCGCCGATCGACATGGAGAGCTGGCGCGGAATATTGTCCATCACGCCCAGGCGCTCGGCATATTGGGCGACCTTTTCCATCCCCACGGTTTGCGCCAAGCGGACGGTCATCAAGTTGCGCGATTTCTCGATACCCAGCCGCATCGGGCTCGGCCCGTAGAACTTGTTGGTGTAGTTGGCCGGCTTCCATTTACCCAGGCCGGGGCCTTGATCGATCACAAATGGCGCGTCGAGAACCAACGTCGAGGGGGTGAAGCCATTGTCCAAGGCCGCCAAATAGACAAAGGGTTTGAATGCCGATCCCGGCTGGCGCCAAGCCTGGGTCGCCCGGTTGAATTCGCTCTGTTCAAAATCGAGACCGCCCGACATGGCCAGCACGCGGCCGGTATGAGGATCGATCGCGACGATCGAGCCGTTTACATCGGGGATCTGGCGCAGCCCCCAGCTATTTTCCGGATAGGGTTCGTCTTTGCTATTGGCGGCGACCGGCTCGACCAGAATGACATCGGCCACATTCAAGACCTGCGAAATCTTCTTTACCGCGCCGCCGCGCTTTTGACCCTCAAGCCATTCGCGCGCCCATTTGACCTCGGCCAAGGGAATGCGCCCTCTCATGCCGTCGTCGAAACCGATCAGCGCTTCTTTTTCCTTGTCGTCCACGTCGAGTACAACGGCGAGCCGCCAATCCCCGCTACCCGGCGGCACGGCAACGCCGGCCACGCCCTCGGCCCAACTCTCCATAGTGTCGAGCGTCGCCACGGGACCGCGCCAGCCGTGACGCCGGTCATAGGCGATCAGACCCTTGCGCAATTCGCGCTGGGCGATCCGTTGCAGACGCGGATCCAGGGTCGTGCGCACGGACAGCCCACCCTGGTAGAGCGTATTATCGCCATAGCGCTCGGCCAGTTCGCGGCGAACCTCCTCGGCGAAGTACGGTGCGTCGATCTTCGCCGCCCGATCGGTGCGCGCCACTTCGATAATTTCATTACGGGCCAATTCGCCTTCGAGCGGCGGAATGTAGCCATCCTCGACCATACGGCCGAGTACGTAATTGCGCCGCTGGACCGCGGCATCGTAATAGCGCAATGGATTATAGTTGTTCGGCGCCTTGGGCAGGGCGGCCAGAAACGCCGCCTCGTCTACCGTCAACTCGTCGAGCGATTTATCGAAATAATTGCTCGCCGCCGAGGCGATACCGTAGGAGCCGAAGCCGAGATATATTTGATTGAGGTAGAGCTCGAGGATCTGGTCCTTGGTAAAGACGCGCTCCATGCGGAACGAAATGATCGCCTCGCGAATTTTCCGGGTGATCGAGACGTCTTTGGTCAGCAGGAAATTCTGCGCCACCTGCTGGGTGATCGTCGAGGCGCCGACCGGTCGCCGGCCTTTACCGTAGTTCTTCACATTGGTGACCACCGCCCGCGCTATGCCGATCGCGTCGACTCCGGGATGGCGGTAGAAATTTTGATCTTCGGCAGAGAGAAACGCGTTGATGACCTGCTTGGGCATGGTCGACACCGGGACGAACACACGGCGCTCGACGGCATATTCGGCCAGCAGACTGCCGTCGCCGGCGTGAACGCGCGTGGTCACCGCCGGGCTGTAATTGGCCAGCTGGCGATAATCCGGCAGGTCCCGGCCGAATTCCCAGAACACCCAGATCGCCCCGCCGGCGGCAATCAAGCTGCCCAGCAAGATGACGCCGAATAGATATCCAAGCCAACGCAGCATGCTATTCCGTTCGAATTTTGGTGCCGGCGCGTGTTGATCTCACCTCAGATCACGCCCTCTATACGAAACCATGACGGTCTTAACACACTATGATTGTGGCAAGTTTAAGAAATTGACCAATTTCTAGCGTACCGCGGCACTGGTATTGGTCTCAAGATAGCGAACCACGGACCGGGCGATCGACGCGCTCAAGGCC
>JABDJY010000263.1 GCA_013003285.1 Alphaproteobacteria bacterium
GGGACAGCCCGAGCGCTCGGAAATGATTTTAATTTCAGCCATACCGAATGAGTCACTTGCTGTTAACAATTTAGTTAAATATAGTGTCACTTGTCATATGCAAGTAACACATTTGAACTTAACTGGGAGACAAAAAATGAGTGCAGTCTTTACCGGTGGCTGTCTGTGCGGTGCCGTCCGATATGAAAGCAGCGCGGCCCCTGTCGTCGCTGGCCATTGCCATTGCGAGCATTGCCGCAAGACCAGCGGCACCGGCCACGGTTCGCATATGGGCATCCCGAGCGCGGCGTTTCAGGTTACCGGCGAGGTGAAATTCTACGACGCGCCGACCGATGCCGGCAACACGGTAAGCCGCGGCTTCTACCCCACTTGCGGATCGGCGATTTACTCGACCAATTCAGGCATGCCCGATCTGGCATTTCCCCGAGCATCCAGCCTTGACGACCCGGAGTTCTTTCAGCCGCAAGTCATTGTCTATACCAAGCGCGCCGCATCGTGGGACAAGATGGACCCCAACCTGCCCGCCTTCGAGGGTATGCCACCGCCGCAGGACATGCCCGACATGGAAGGTTAGCTGCGTTAATTGCGCCAACGCAGCAGGAACCGCTCGGCCTTACCGATGAGCCAGCTCACGGTGAGGCCGAGAACTGATAAAATGGCCACGCCGGCGATTAACTGGTCGGTGGCGAACAGCGACCCTGCGATTTGAACGTAAGCGCCAATGCCTTTCTCGGCGGCGATCAACTCGGCCGCGACGATGAGAATGATCGCAATCGCCGAAGACACGCGCATACCCGACAGGATGGCTGGCAGGGCGCCGGGCAAAATGATCTTCCGTACGATGGAGAACCAGCTGAGGCCGAAGGACTGACCCATACGGATCAGACTTCGATCCACATTGTCGACCCCGCCATAGGTGAAGATGACGGTGGGAAAGAAGGTGCCGAACAGGATCAGGGCGACCTTCGATTCCTCGCCAATACCGAACCAGATGATGAACAGCGGCAGCAGCGCGATCTTGGGGATCGGAAATATCGCCGAAACCAAGGGTGAAACGCCGGCGCGCACAATGGAAAACAGTCCGATCAACAGTCCCAGCGCAATGCCCAGCACGGATCCGATGGTCCAGCCCATCAAGAGCCGTTGCAGCGACGCGCCCAAATGCAGCCACAACTCGCCCGAGACCCAAAGATCACGAAGCGCCACTAGGGCTTCGCTCGGGGCAGGCAATACCAACGCCGAGATCACACCCGTCCGCGAGCCGATTTCCCATAAGATGAACAGGACGATGAAAACGGCCGGACCCAATCCGCGGATCGGCTTGGGCGCAAAGCCGCCGCCGCGGAATTCGACCGGGCGGGAATGAGTGTCGGGATCAGCCATTGGTGAGCTCCATATCCGCCGCAATCGCTTCCTCGCGCAAAAGCTCCCACAGCACATCCTGGGTTTGATTCAGTACCGCGTTGCCGCGGCGACGCCCGTCGATCGGCGTATCGATTTCGACGATTTCACGAATTCGCCCTGGTCGGCGCGACAGCACGACGATCTTATGGCCCAGGCGCACCGCCTCGTTGAGATTGTGGGTCACGTAGACGGCGGTAAATTTCTCGCGCGACCATAGGTCGATCAGATCGTCCATCAGCAGTTCGCGGGTCTGCGCGTCGAGGCCCGACAGCGGTTCGTCCATCAGCATCACCGCCGGCTTGACCGCCAGCGCCCGGGCGATGGCGACCCGTTGCTTCATGCCGCCCGAGAGTTGCCGGGGAAAGGCCTTCTTGAAATCGGTGAGTTTGGTGCGCGCCAAAACATCTTCGATAATCTCAGCAGCAGCGTGCCGGCTGAGATCATGGTCTTCGAGAACGAGGCTGACATTGCCCTCCACGGTGCGCCAGGGCAGCAGGGCAAAATCCTGGAATATGTAGGTCAATGGATTAAGCGATTCGGCCGGCGCATTACCGACCTGTAACACCTCGCCGCTATCGGGCCGCTCCAGCCCGCCGATGAAGCGCAACAGGGTGGATTTGCCACAGCCCGACGGGCCGATCACGCAAACGATTTGACCGCTTTCGATTTTCAGATCGATGCCGTCGAGCACCGTCATATCGCCGTAGCGATGGGTGATGCCTTCCAGGTGAAGGTCCATGGGCGCCCGCGCGATAAAGAAATAGCGCCGGAACCCAGACAAGGCCCCGGTGCTAAGTCAGATGCGTCTAGTAGGTTTCGACGTAGCTGGAATCGACCAATTGATCGATCGTGATGTCTTTACTCACCAACCCCTCGCCCTGGAACCATTCGAGCTGGTGCCTGACCGAGCTCAGATTGAGTTTGGCATTGGGCTGCAAGCGCATGGAGCCGGCCTTGATCGGCGGCGCCGCTTTCTCCAAGGGCCGCTCCACATAGACATATTTGTGGATCAGCTTGGTTGTCGCGTCGACCCCGCCCTCGCCTTCGGTCTTATCGATCATATTGGCGTTGAAATCGGCGATGCCTTTGGAATAGGCCCGCAAGAACCGCTTAGTGAGATCGCGCTTTTCGGTCGCGTTCTTGGTCGAGGTGAAGATCGTCGTCACCTGATAATCGTCGATATAGTCGGCGACATTGCCGATGATCTTGGCGCCACCCGAGCCGGCAAGGCCCTTGGCGATGTGCGGCACGATGGTCCAGCTATCGATCTGACCCGATTTCAGCGCACCGATAATGGCGCCAACTTTCTGCAACGCCTTCAAGCTGACATCGTCAGCGGCAATGCCTTCCTTCGCGGCGATCTGCGAGATCATGTAGTGGAATGACGATCCGGTCTGGGTGATGCCGAACGAGCGGCCAGCCAATTTCGCCGGGGTCGTCACGCCGGCATCGAAGGCCGCGTTCGACACCAGAATTTTCTGACCATCGACGCCTTTTTCCTCGACCAGGGCGCCGCCGATGATCTTGATGGCGCCCTTGTTGGCGAGATTGATTAGCCCGCCGGAAATTGCTGTGACACCATAATCTATGTCACCCGATGCAATCGCCACCGCCATGGGCGCGGCTGCCTGGAAGAAGACCAATTCAACCTCCAGGCCTTCTGCGGTGAAGTAGCCCTTCTCATGCGCCACGAAGGCACCGGAATGGGATGTGAAACGTAACGCGCCTAGTTTTACCTTATCCGCGGCGGCGGCCATTTGCGTGCCGCTAACAATTATTGTCGTCACGGCAAGCATGGCAACCGTCATCCGCCATATCCAATTACTCCGGATCATTCTCTGCTCCCAATCATTCGATTTATGAAGACGCGGCATCTGTGACCGCCAATTTCTTGCTGCCAAAATAGCGGTTTACCCGCAGCTTACCACCCCCGCCCGTCTCGTACTTTTGACGGATCAGATAAAATAGAGGAATAAATAGCCGCCGAGCAGAATTGCGACCCAGAGCACCATGCTGCCGGTCGGCCAGGTACGCGCCAAAACCCCCTGGGGACCATGGTGGCGATAGAGCTGGCCGACAAATCTTTCGATCCGCGCGTTGCAAGGGCACGGAAGCGGCCATAGGTGCCGCTGCCCACCGTATAGCTCTGTTCCATGACCGAGCGCGCCAGGCGCCGGTAGAACCAGTCCGTATCGAGCAGGGTCGCCCGAATATTCGGCGGGTAGAGTCCGTTTCGAACCCGTAGCGTGAACGCCAGGGCGGAAAACAGCAGCAACTGCAGCTGCGACAGCATATGGGATTCGGTCTAGGGCACGTAGGCCGCCGGGAATGGCAGATTATTGTAAAGCATCGTGGGGAAAACCCCGATGGCGATACACAAGGCGGCCGCGAACAACGAACAACAAGACCCGCCACACCGCCTATTGGCCCTAATGGTGTAGAGCCCACCAAGTTGGCCACCCAAGCCGGTGATGGTGCGATACATCACTGCGCCGACCGACAAGAACGAAAGCTCTTCATAGATAATATGAGCGAACTGCCCCTGATCGGTGGTCCAGTTTTTGTG
>JABDJY010000270.1 GCA_013003285.1 Alphaproteobacteria bacterium
GATTTACCGAAACCAAGCGCAGCAGATACGGCACTTTCTCAAGAACTTCGCGCTTTAACAGCCCCAAAAATCATCCGCAGGCCAAGCGGTGCAACAGAGAAAAACGTGGCGCGATTGGAGGCAACTAAAAGTTGTGAAAATTGCAATTTGCAGGGAGCCGATCTTTTCGCGACCGATTTATCCAATGCAAATCTCACGGGGGCGGACTTATGCGGTGCCGTTTTAACCAGTTCCGACCTGAGCGGCGCCACCCTTGTGGGTGCGAATTTTGGCGGCGGTGCGGACTTAAACGAAGCCAACTTCAGCAACGCGGACCTAACCGGTGCTGATTTTCGTGGCACTGTGTTGGAATCGGTAAATTTCAGCGGCGCTAACCTCACGGCGGTACGTTTTGGACAGGAAGAACCACTGAGTTATGTGAACTTTAGCCAAGCCAATCTTGACCAGGTTGATTTAACGGGCTTGGACTTATCCGAGGCGATCTTGCGAAACACCAAAGTAGATGGCGCTAAAAGGTGCAATACCAAAATGCCGTCGGGTGCGGACAATTCCGGCTGCTAGGGGATTCTGGGCCACGATATTACCAGCGATGCGGTCGCGAACCTCAAAAAACGGACCTCTCGAATTCAGCGAAGCCCGGTTCGCTCACCCCAGCCCGCGCAGCCAGTCGGCGATGGCTTGGCCGATTTCGTCGGGGGAGTCTTCCTGGATGAAGTGGGAGCCTTTGACCCGGACTTCCGATTGGTTGGTCCAGGTGCGGCAGTAATCGCGGCTCGGGCCGTCCGACAGGATGGCGCCCGGGTCGGCGTCGATGAACAGCTTGGGCACGTCGGCGGTGGCGATCCAGGCGGCGAAATCGTCGACGATGGCGACCACGTCGGCGGGCTCGCCGTCAATGGGGATCTGCCGCGGCCAGGTCAGCGTCGGCCGCCGCGCCTCGCCGGCTTGCGTGAACGGGCGGCGGTATTCGGCCATCTCGTCATCGTTAAGGTCGCGCAGGATCGAGCCGGGTAGCATGCGTTCGACGAAGAAGTTTTCCTCCAGCACCATCTTGTCGCCGGCCGGCGAGCGCATGGCCTGGAAGGCCGGCCGCGCGCGCTCGGGGAAATCGTCCCAGCTGCGCGACTGCACGATGGCCTCCATATAGGCGATGCCCTTGACCGCGTCGCGGTGCTTATTGGCCCAGTCGAAGCCCAGCGCCGAGCCCCAATCATGGATCACCAGGGTGACGTTTTGGGTCACGCCCAACGCCTCCAGCAAACCGGTCAGATAGGCCTGATGCTCGACGAAGCGATAGCGGTCGGGGCCGCTGTCGGGCAGCTTGTCGGAATCGCCCATGCCGATCAGGTCCGGCGCGATGCAGCGGCCCAGATCGGTCATGTAAGGCATGATGTTGCGCCACAGATAGCTCGACGTCGGATTGCCGTGCAGGAACACGATGGGATCGCCGTCGGGCTGACCGGTCTCCACATAGGCCATGCGATGGCCGTTCACGTCTGCGAACTTCTTCTCGGTCCAGGTCATGATCGTCTCTCCTTTGGGGCGCAATCAGTCAGGGCTTTGGCGACCTACGGGATCAGCACCGTCGAGCCGGTGGTGCGGCGCGCTTCCATGTCGCGCTGGGCCTTGCGAGCGTCTTTCAGGGCGTAGCGCTGATTGACGCGGATTTTCACCGCGCCGCTCTCGATGGTCTGGAACAGATCGCGGGCGCGGGCCAGCAATTCCTTGCGCGTCACCGTGTAATTGACCAGGGCGCAGCGCGCCATGAAGGGCGAGCCCATGGCGCCGGTCGCCGCAATATCGACCTTGGGCGGCTCGCCCGAGGCGCTGCCGAAGCTGATCAAGGTGCCCCGGCGGCGCACGCTGGCCAGGGATTCGTCCCAGGTCAGCTTGCCGACGGAATCATAGACCACATGGGCGCCCTCGCCGCCGGTGATCTCGCGCACCTTCTTGGCGAACTGCGCCTTGCGGGTGACGATGGGATGATGACAGCCATTGCGCTTGGCGAACTTCGCCTTCTCCTCGCTGCTGACCACGCCGATCACCGTGGCGCCCAGCGAATTGGCCCATTGGCACATGATCGAGCCGACCCCGCCGGCCGCGGCGTGAACCAGAATGGCGTCGCCCTTGCGCACGCGGTAGGCGTCGCGCAGCAGATATTGCGCGGTGATGCCCTTCAACAGGGCGGCCGCGGCGGTGCGGTCGTTAATGGCATCGGGGATCGGGATCAGGCTCGCCACCGGCGCGGTGCGGACCTCGGAATAGGCTTCGAGCGCCATGCCGCCCACATAGCCAAAGCGGTCGCCGACCTTGACCCCGCGCACGCCGGGGCCGATCGCTTCGACCACGCCGACCGCCTCGTTGCCCATGCCGTTGGGCAGCGGCACCTTATAGATGCCGCGCCGGCGGTAGGTGTCGGCCAGGTTGAGACCGATCACCTTATGGCGCAGCAGCACTTCGCCTTTGCCCGGCTCGGGCACCTCGACGGTCTCCCATTTCAGGACACTCGGCCCACCGGTCTCATACATACGAAAGGCTTTAGTTTTCATAACTTACTCCCCATACTTAATTCGATACCGGAACTAACCGGCGCGTTGGAATAGCTGAACCAGATTGCCATCCGGGTCGCGAAAGGTCAGCGCTTTGCCATGGTCGCCCATGTCGCGCTGGTCGACGATCTCGGCGCCGCCGGCGGAAATTTGATCGCGGCTGGCGGCGATATCATCGACCTCGAAGATCACCACCGCACCGGTCGCCCCGTCGGCGCCCTCGTCGGGGGAACTGAGCGAGAAATTAACGTCGCCGGCCTTCATCTGCGCCCATTTATCGCCGTCCTGGAAGGTCAGGGCCAGGCCCAGCGCGTCGCGATAAAAGGCCACCGCGCGATCCATATCGCCGGTGATGTAATAGGCATTCTGTAGTTTCTTGACGGCCATGACGTCTCCCCGCTTTGCACCTTGTTAGCCGATCAGCCGGTCTTGCGAAACACCACGGACAGATTATTCACCGGCATTTCGATGACCTGATCGAGCACCAGACCCTCGGCGCGCGCGGCCGCTTCCACGTCGTCGAGATCGCGCACGCCCCATTGCGGATCGCGCGCCTGTAGCGAGCGGTCGAAGTCTTCGTTGCTGGGCACGGTGTGAACCCCGCCGCGGCGATAGGGCCCATAGAGATATAGAAAACCGCCCGGCGGCAAGATGCGCCCCGCCCCGGCCAGCAGGCCGAGGGCTGCCGTCCACGGCGCAATATGGATCATGTTGATATTGACGATGGCCGAGATGGGAAATTCCGGCGGCGTTACCTCGACCGGCCACACCGGGTCGCTGGCGTCCAGCTCGACCGGCGGCAACAGCCGGGCTGAGTCCGTGCGCTGGCACCAATCCTCGATACTGCCGATCAGCGCTTGGTCGAACTCGCTGGGCTGCCAGCGACGCGGCGCCAGTTCGGGGGTGAAGAAAGCGGCGTGCTGCCCGGTGCCGCTGGAGACTTCCAGCACGGTGCCGGTCGGCGGCAGGACTCTTTGCAGCACGTCCAGGATGGCGGTGCGGTTGCGTTCCGCCGCCGGGGCCTTGCGCGGTCGATGCACCATCATTTGCCTGCCTCGTGTTGGGCCTCGTGCTGGGCCTCATGTTGGTCGACCAGGTCGCGCAGCCGCACCATGGCGGCGTCTTCCAGGCCCTCGCGGTCGAGCGCGTCGACCAGCAGATCGAGATATTCCCGGCAGCGGCCCCAATCGCCCTCGGCCCGCGCGATGATCGCCGCCGCCTCGTCATCGGGCAGGCGGCCGGCATAATTCTGGTGGTCGCGATTGCCGACAAAACAGATCGCCGGCACCATGCCGGCATCGGTCACCACCGGGCACCAGGTGGGGAAATAAACGCCGCTGAACATTTCGCGTAGCCAGAGTGCCTTCAAATCGCTGTCGCGGCTGTCCGGGTGCAGGCGAAAGACCTTTCCCTGGCAAGTCGTGCTGTCCGGTTCGAGCGCCAGACCGAGGCCCGGATTATCCGGCCGGCCCCGTGCGCGGATGGTCCAGAAGCTGAAATGGCGGGCATAGCCGTGCAGTGTGCCGTTGCGCGCCTCCGCCGGTTCGAAATCCGACCGCCAGATCAGCGAGCCGGCAGCGAAAACCCAGATATCTTTCGGATCGGGCGCCTTGGTGAGGAAGCCGGTCAAATGGACGCGGCGCGCCTCGTCGGACAGATCGACGGCTTCGGTGGGCGGCGGATTGACAGCGAATTTCGACACGGGGTCAGCGGCGCGGGGCAGTTGTTGTGGGGCTATTTTGATCGGCCCGGTATACGCCAGAAAAATTGAGCGGTATACCGTCGCTCCTGCTATCTTCGGTGAAAATCACCTTATCAGAATCAGAACGACAGAGAGCGAGAGCATGGCAAACGATAATCTTAAAGCCCACACCTTCGGTTGGATCGGCACGGGCAAAATGGGCTACCCCATGGCCGAACGGCTGATCGCCGCCGGGGTGGACGTGACCGTCTATAACCGCACCGCCGCCAAGGCCGAGCCGCTGGGCGTCACCGTTGTCGGCGCGCCGTCCGATCTGGCCGACCGCGACATTGTCTACACCATCGTCACCGACGATACGGCGTTCCTCGAGACCGTGCTGGGCCCCAACGGCGTTTTGTCTGGCGACACCACGCCGAAGATTTTGATCGATTCCTCGACCGTATCGCCGGAGGCGTCGGACAAGGTGCGCGCCGCCGCCAACGCGAAGGGCGTGCAGTTCCTCGCCACCCCGATCAGCGGCAACGGCAACGCCGTCAAGGCCGGCAAGGCCTCGCTGGGCGTGTCCGGCCCGCGCGACGCCTATGATGTCGTCGAACCCTATCTCGAACAGCTGGGCCGCGGCGTCAGCTATCTCGGCGAAGGCGATCTGGCCCGGCTGGCCAAACTGGCGCACAATGTGATGCTCGGCGTCGTCGCCCAGTGTCTGGCCGAGATCACCGTGTTCACCGAACGCGGCGGCGTCGAGCGCCACGCCTTCCTCGACTACCTGAACAAGAGCGCGATGGGATCGATCTTCACGGCCTATAAAGTACCCGCCCTGGTGCATCTGGATTATACCGCCACCCATACGTCGAAGATGCTGCGCAAGGATATGGAGCTGGCCTTGAACGCGGCGCGCGATCTGGAAGTGCCCATGCCGATCGCCAATATGACGCGCGACATTATCCAGTCCTTGATTGGCAACGGCCATGGCGATTCCGACTTCGCCGCACTGATCGAACTGCAAGCCAAGGCATCGGGTTATGAGATCCAGCCGGAGGATGTGGAGGTCTCCGACGGCCTGCAGGCCGCCGCCGAGTAACCGCCAACAAGGAATGGCCCTATGAACGAGAGCAATCCGCCCCGGCCCAATTCACCCGAGGGCCGCGATGTGGCGTCGGTCATCCATCCGCTGACCAACCTCAAGACGCATCTGGACAAGGGTCCGGTCGTCATCGAGGACGGCGACGGGGTGTGGGTGACCGACATTCACGGCAAGAAATATATCGAGGGGATGGCCGGGCTGTGGTGCCTCTCGTTGGGCTATGGCCAGGAACGGCTGGTGCAGGCGGCGGCGGACCAAATGCGCCGCCTGCCCTACTACCATCTGACCAACCATAAGAGCCATTCGCCGGTGATCGATCTGGCGGAAAAACTACTCGAAATCGCGCCGGTGCCCATGTCGAAGATATGGTTCGCCAATTCCGGCTCGGAGGGCAATGACAGCGCCGCACGCATCGTCTGGTACTACTGGACCGCCAAGGGCATGCCGGACCGGCGCAAGATCATCTCGCACCGCCAAGCCTATCACGGCAACACCATCGCCTCGGCCAGCCTGTCGGGCATGCACTATAACCACGCCTCATTCGGCCTGCCGCTCGACGGATTTCTCCATGTCACCCCGCCGCACCATTACCGTTTCGCCGAGCCGGGCGAGAGCGAGGAGGATTTCGCGACGCGCCTGGCGGGCGATCTGGATGCGCTGATCCAGGCCGAGGGCCCGGAGACGGTCGGCGCCTTCTTCACCGAGCCGATCATGGGGTCCGGCGGGGTCATCGTGCCGCCGCCGACCTATTACGAAAAAGTCCAGGCGGTGCTGGCCAAGTACGACATTCTGCTGGTCGCCGATGAGGTGATTACCGGGTTCGCGCGCACCGGCAATATGTTCGGCAGCACCACCATGGGGCTCAGCCCCGACATGCTGGTCTGCGCCAAGGGCCTGTCGAGCGCCTATATCCCGATCTCGGCCCTGATGGTGAACGCCCGCGTGTTCGACGCCATCGCCGAAGAAAGCGACCGGGTCGGCATCTTCGGGCTGAGCTTCACCTATTCCGGCCATCCGGTGTCGGCCGCGGTGGCCCGCGAGGCGCTGGCGATCTATGAGGACGAGGACATTGTCGGCCATGTGCGCGCGATGACGCCGCACTTCCAGGGGGGCTTACGCGAACTGCTCGACCATCCGCTGGTCGGCGAGGTGCGCGGCGAAGGCCTGGTCGCCGGGGTCGAGCTGGTGCGCGACAAGGCGACCCACGAACCGTTCGATCCGGGCCTGGCCATCGGCCCGTTCTGCAACCAGCGCGCCGAGGAACACGGGCTGATCGTGCGCGCCATCGGCGACACCATCTCCTTCTGCCCGCCGCTGATTATCACCCGCGACGAGATCGAAGAAATGATCGCCCGCTTCCGCCTGGCGCTCGACGATACCTGGGCGCGCGTGCAAGGCGAAGGACTTGCGGCGGCGGGGTGAGCGGTGGGTTCGGGCGGCGTTGAGG
>JABDJY010000095.1 GCA_013003285.1 Alphaproteobacteria bacterium
GCCTTCCAAGCTGATGCCGACGAGTTTTTGCGCCTCGACGGCGAACTCCATCGGCAGGGTTTGCAACACTTCGCGGCAGAACCCGTTGACGATCAACGACACCGCTTCCTCGTCGGTCAGCCCGCGCTGGCGGCAATAAAATAATTGATCGTCGCTAATCCGGCTGGTCGTCGCTTCGTGTTCGACCAGCGCCGTCGGGTTCTGGCTCTCGATATAGGGCACCGTGTGGGCGCCGCATTGGTCGCCGATCAGCAAGCTGTCGCACTGGGTATAGTTGCGCGCGCCGTTGGCGCCGCGCTGCATGCGCACCAGCCCCCGATAGGTCTGGTCGGCCTTACCGGCCGAGATACCCTTCGAGATGATCCGCGAACTGGTGTTCTTGCCGATATGGATCATCTTGGTGCCGGTATCGGCCAGCTGGGCGTTGTTCGTAATGGCGACCGAATAGAATTCGCCGACAGAGTTATCGCCCTGCAAGATGCAGCTGGGGTATTTCCAGGTAATCGCCGAACCGGTTTCCACCTGGGTCCAGGAAATCTTCGAATTACGACCCCGGCAGGCGCCGCGCTTGGTGACGAAATTATAGATACCGCCGCGGCCCTCTTCGTCGCCGGGATACCAGTTCTGCACGGTCGAATATTTGATCTCGGCATCGTCCAGTGTCACCAATTCGACCACGGCGGCATGCAACTGATGCTCGTCGCGCATGGGCGCGGTGCAGCCTTCGAGATAGCTCACATGGGCGCCCTCATCGGCGATGATCAGGGTGCGTTCGAACTGGCCGGAGTTCTCCTGGTTGATGCGGAAATAGGTCGACAGTTCCATCGGGCAGCGCACGCCCTTGGGGATATAGACGAACGATCCATCGGTGAACACGGCCGAATTCAGGGTGGCGTAGAAATTATCCGCGTACGGCACCACCGAGCCCAGATATTTCTGCACCAGTTCCGGGTGATCCTTGATCGCCTCGGAGATCGAGCAGAAAATAACGCCGATCTCTTCCAGCTTGGCCTTGTAGGTGGTGGCCACCGAAACACTGTCGAACACCGCGTCGACGGCGACCCGCGGCGCACCTTCGACGCCGGCCAATACTTCCTGCTCTTTCAGCGGAATGCCGAGCTTGGCATAGGTCTCCAACAGCTTGGGATCGACCTCGTCGAGCGACTTCGGCTTGTCGCCAAGTTTGGGCGCGGCATAATAATAGGAATCCTGATAGTCGATCTTGCCGAACTTGACCTTCTGCCAGTCAGGTTCTTCCATGGTCAGCCAATGGCGATAGGCTTTGAGCCGCCATTCGAGCATCCACGCGGGCTCGCCCTTCTTCTCCGAGATCAGCCGAACGATATCCTCGTTCAGCCCCTTGGGCGCCAGATCCATATCGATATCGGTGACGAAGCCGTACTTATACTGCTCGCCGATCGACTGTACTTGTTCAATGGCGTCAGCGTTCGCTACCATGACCCGTCCCTCTTAAATTCATTGCGCCGCCGCCTGTTGGCCGCCGCGTTGCGCCACCACGGCTTCGGCAATGCGCCGGGTGGCATAATCGATTTCCGATTGTGTGGTGAACCGGCCGAAGCCGATCCGAATGGAGCCCGCCGATACCGAGCGCGGCAGGCCGAGCGCTTGTAGCACATAAGATGGCTCTACCGACTCCGAAGTACAGGCCGATCCGGTCGAAATCGCCACATCGTCGAGCGCGCGCATCAGCGCCAACACATCGATATCGGGGAACCCGACATTCAGATTGCCGGCGAGCCGCTGTTCCAGGTGACCATTGACCACCATGTCGGGCACTTTCTCCTGCAGCTGAGCCAGCATGGAACGGCGAAATTCGACCAGCCGGCCGGTTTCCTGGGCCATTTCCTGGTCGGCGATTTCGCAGGCCATGCCCATGGCAACGATCAGCGGCACCGCCAAGGTACCCGAACGCGCGCCGCGCTCCTGGCCACCGCCGGTGATTTCCGCCAGCAAACGCGCCCGGGGCCGGCGGCGGATATATAAAACGCCGACGCCTTTCGGGGCGTATAATTTATGACCGGAGACGCTCATCAGGTCGATCGACATCGCTTCGACATCGATGGGAATCTTACCCGCCGCCTGCGCTGCGTCGGTATGAAACAAAACACCACGTTCGCGGCAAAGCTTGCCGATTTCGGCCATCGGCTGCAAAACGCCGATTTCATTGTTGGCCGCCATGGCCGATACCAAAACCGTATTGTCTTCGATGGCGCCGGCCAGCATATCGAGATCGACCAATCCATCGGCGCCGACCTTCAGCACCGTGGTGCGGATGCCCTCATCGGCCAGAACAAAACAGGATTCCAGTACGCATTTATGTTCGGTCTCGAAGGTAACGATGTGGTTGCCCTTGCCATGGCGTTGAGCGAAGCGGGCCGCGCCTTTGATCGCCAAGTTATTCGATTCCGTCGCACCGGACGTGAAGACGATTTCGCGGGCCTGGGCGCCGACCAGATCGGCAATCTGGCCGCGCGCCTTCTCCACACCTTGCGCTGCCTCGGCGCCGAAGGCATGTTGCGCCGAATGGGCATTGCCAAAGCGCTCGCTGAACCAGGGCAGCATGGCGTCCACCACGCGCGGATCGACCGGCGTCGTCGCTTGATAGTCCAAATAGACCGCCGTCGGTGCTTCGGAGGTCAGGGAACTGGAAGTGCTTGCAACCGTCATTGACCCTTCCCTACGCTACTGATTGTTCGGGCAGTTCGCATGATTCGCGGCGCTTCGCCAACGCCGTCCAGGTTTCGATAAATCGCTCACAATCGCCGGCACTGGTTTGCCAACCCAGCGATACACGGATTGCACTGGCGGCGGCGTCATCGCTGGCGCCCATGGCCTGCAGCACATGGCTCGGCGTGAGCTTGCCGCTGGAACAGGCCGATCCCGCGCTGATGGCGACACCGGCCAGATCGAGCGCCATGACTTGCACTTCGTTGGTGACGCCGGGCAGGCCGATGCAAACCGTGTTCGGCAGGCGCGACGCTTCCGCGCCATAGATAATCGCATCGGGTACCGCAGCGCGCAGCCGAGCCTCGATATGGTCGCGCATGTCGACCAATTCCGGCGCCGCCTCGACAGCCTGCGCTGCCAGGGCCGCGGCAGCGCCAAATCCGGCGATGCCAGCGATATTCTCCGTCCCCGCCCGCCGGCCGCGTTCCTGCCCGCCGCCGCGCTGCACGGGGACCAAGTTGAGGCCGTCGCGAATTATCAGCGCGCCAACACCCTGAGGGCCGCCCAGCTTGTGGGCCGACAGGCTCATCATGTCGACATCCAGGCCAGCGAAAGACAGCGGAATTTTGCCCAACGCCTGCACCGCGTCGCAATGAACCAGCGCGCCAAACTGCTTTGCCAGTGCGGCCACCTGATCGATTGGTTGCACCACACCGGTCTCGTTATTGGCCAGCATGACCGAGACCAGGAGCGGCGTCTCCGCAGCGTTCAGCAATTCCTCCAGATGGGCCAGATCCACCACGCCGTTTGAATCGACCCGGATAAGCCCCGGATCGTCGCGCGCGGCGCGCACCGAATCATGTTCGATGGACGAGATCAGGACCGGCCGCCCGCTGCCCCGCAACGCCAGATTATTGGCCTCGGTGCCGCCGCTGGTGAAAACGATTTCCGCCGCCGCGGCATTGACCGAAACAGCGATAGTTTCGCGGGCATCTTCGACCGCACGCCGCGCCAGCCGTCCAAATCGGTGGACCGACGACGCATTGCCGCATAGCGCGAACGCGGCGGTCATCGCCGAGGCGACTTCCGGGCGAAGCGGCGCGGTGGCGTTATAATCGAGATAGACGTCCATTTTTCGCTCTACTGCGCCGCCATCTCAGGCGCCGCCTCATCGAACAGCCGGCTGGTGCCCAGAACACGCCCCTCGCAGACATCCTCGAGGGTGACCGAGCTCAAATACAGATGGATCTGGTGCCCCAGCTCATCCCATAAATCATGGGTCAGGCACCGGCTGCTTTTGCTCACGCAACTCACCGGACCGCCAGGCTGACAACGGGTGGCGCGAATGGGCTCATCGACGGCGCGAATGACATCGGAGACGCGAATACTATCGGCGGCGAAGGCAAGCCGGTAGCCGCCGCCTGGTCCCCGGATACTCTTGACCAATCCCGCCCGGCGCAACTTTGCGAACAGCTGCTCCAGATAGGATAGGGATATTTCCTGCCGATCCGCGATCTCGCTCAGCGTGATCGGCTTTTCCTTGTCGTACATGGCCAAATCCACCATGGCCATCACGGCATATCGACCTTTGGTTCCTAATTTCACGACACTGCCTCCTTCCCTGCGCGCGCCGACTTAATTCCGGTCACCGATGGGGTCCATCGGTTTCGATGTCGGTATCTTCGCCGGCGTCCGGCGGCGACCCGACACCACGCTGCGTCTGTTCATTTTCCAATTCTTCGACCCGACGGCGTAATGCACTCACTTCATTGAGCAGACCGGCGATCGCCCGTTCCTCGCGCGCCGGCAGATCGTCGGTCGGCGTACCGTAGGCAGCGAAGCTATCGCCGGCAGTGGGCACCGAATCCGCCGGTTTCGCCGGAATACCCACGACCGTCACGCCTTCCGGCACATCCTTTACGACCACCGCATTGGCGCCGACCCTGGCATTACGGCCGACGATTACCGGGCCCAACACCTGCGCCCCGGAGCCGATAATGGCGCCGTCCAATAGTGTCGGATGGCGTTTGACCTGTTTTTGGCTTTCGCTATCGACCGATGGCGCGATACCGCCCAGGGTGACACCATGATAGAGGGTAACGTCATCGCCGATTTCGGCGGTCTCGCCGATTACCACGCCCATGCCATGGTCGATCACAAAACGCCGGCCAATTGTCACCGCCGGGTGGATTTCAATGCCGGTAATCCAACGCGCAAAATGGCCGACAAGCCGGGCCAGAATGAATAAACGATTGCCCCACAGCCAATGTGCCAAGCGGTGCCAAAGCACCGCGTGAAGGCCGGGATAGCTAACGAAAACCATGAGCCGGGAATGGGCCGCGGGGTCGCGCTCCATATAGGCGTCGATTTCTTCGATCAGGTCCTTGTAGATCATGACCACCTTTATGATATACAGCCCCATATAATTCACTGATTTGCCGAGCAACTCGGGGGGAGCCAGGGACGGTAACCGGCATATAGGTTACCCGAGCTGAGTGGTCAAGTATTAGCCACAACCGCCTGGAATGCTTCGAGATTTAGTCGAGTAGATTGACAGAACCAGCCGACAAATTGATGCCGGCCACGAGGATATAAATGCCCGAAGTCATCATGAACGGGCCGGAAGGCCGCCTGGAAGGGCGTTTCTATCCGGCCAAGCAGCCTAATTC
>JABDJY010000289.1 GCA_013003285.1 Alphaproteobacteria bacterium
CCGAAGATCAGGTCCGTGGCCTGCTCGGGCGTGACGTCCTTGCCGGGCTTGCCGAGCCAGGCGCCGAATTCCATCTCATAGTCCATCGCCTCGGAAAAGAACGGCCATTGAACGTCGTCGTCATTGCCGATCACGCCGAAGCGGCTGGGTTTGTAATAGAGCGGCTGTTCGTACCAGATCGGCGGCGGCGCGAAGGCTCCCTCCTTTTCGAAGCGCGCTAGCGCCTCTTCCGGGTCGGGCTCGGCGTCGGCCTTTTTCTTGCGCAGCATGGCAAAGGCGTTGAGCAGATGCTCTTCGAAGCAGAGAAAATCGCGGATCTGCGGCGGCACCAAAATAGGCGATTTGAGGCTGACATCGGCCACGGCGTGCGAGGCGCTGCCATTGGCGTTCGCGACGATATCCTTGGCCCGGCCAACCGCTGCTTCGCCGGTCTCGATGAGATCGAGCATGGTGGCGAAATAGGGCTGGTTGTCGGCCGCGGCCAAATCGACCACGCGCGTATCATCGGCGTTCATGGCGCCGACCCGCGGCTCGCCGCCACCGGCGGTAAAGGTTACCAGCTTCATGTCTCTTCCCCTTTTTATTCGGCGCCGCTGTTAAATCATCGACGCTTGTTTTGTTTATTCAGATAACTCTCGCCGACAGCGGATCGATTAACTCCTGCTAAACTGATCTATCCATTTGTCAAAAAATTCTTTTTGCTCCTGGACGCTCACGATCAAGTCAGGTTCAGCATAATCAAATATATCGACAAGATCGTCCCCATGGGTCGGTTGCCCCATGCGCATGACATAGGCTTTACGACCGCCACCCATGCTTCTCGACATGCCCGACGGCCAAACATTCCTTCGCGCACCATTGCACAGCAAACGATGACCAGTCGCCTCGAGTTGTGTTCTGAGAATCAGCAACGCATTGAAATAGTCGTCAGCCTCAACCTCGGTTGTTCCGATACCGTCACCCGAAAGACTTAATTTCCACGATCTGTTTCGAGGAATGATCAATATGCACGATATTTTGCTCCCATCCGTCAACTGGACAACAACGTTTCGCTCTTCAGGGGTATCATCGTTATTGCAATTGGCGCTCACTGTTTCATCGAAAACACGAGCCACATATTCGCGATCTGACTCTCCATCCTTTTTGTCTGACATCAGAATGCTCCAGGAACTGCCGCGTCACTCTGCCGCCTGCTGCTGAGCAATCGGATCGCTCGGTGGCGCCTTGTGAAAGACGCCGTCCTTCATGATCGCCAAAAACCGGTCGCGATCCTGCAAAATATCGATCTCCTGGGATGGGTCGCCATCGACCAAAAGCAGGTCGGCGAGATAGCCTTCGCGGACTTGTCCCAGTTCGTCGCCCAATCCTAAACCAGGGCTCATCAACTGGCCGCCCCATTCGGTGGCCGACTGGATAGCCTGCAGCGGTGTAAATCCAAAACATTCAACGAACATAGATAGATCGCGAGCGTTCTTGCCGTGGGGGTTCCACTTGAATCCATAGTCGCCGCCGGGCAGAACCCGCACGCCACGTTCGCGCAACTCGGCCATATTGACGCTGACGGTCTCGATTTCCTTGGTCGCCCGGGCGCGGGTGAAATCGTCGGTCGGGACACCGTAGGAGTCAGCGTCGCGCAGGCGCGCATAGGGCAGGCCCATGGCCGGCGCGATAAACACCCGATCCTTGTCCGCTTCGAGCATGTCCTTGGCTTCGTCATCGGCCAGGGTGGCGTGATAGATCATGTCAACCCCGTGACGCGCGCACATCTTGACCGCCTCGGCGCTACGCGCGTGGGCGGCCACGCGGCGGTGGCGTTGGCGCGCCACCTCGCACACAGCGGCGACTTCGGCGTCGGTCATCGCCGTATCTTCGGCCAACGGATCGGGGCCGGAACCCGGCGCCGAGGGCACGATCTTGAAAATATCGACGCCGGCGCGGGCGGCCGTACGGCAAGCGTCGCGAAAGGCGTCCGGCCCGTCGAGCATGATGGAGGCGAAAACACCCTCCCGGCCCAAATCGCCGAAGCCGCCGGTCACGGTCATTTGCTGGGTCGCGGCCAGCAGGCGCGGGCCCGGAATATCGCCGGCATTGATGGCGTCGCGAATGGCGATATCGGTGTGGAGCCGCGCCGAGCTGCCGCTGAACATGCTGGTATAGCCATGATCGAGCAGCAGGCGCGCCACTTTCACCGTCTCCAGAACATGGGCCTCGGCCGTGAGCTTGGTAAGATCGAGCAGGCTCGCGGCGTTGAGGAAGCTCAGATGGGCGTGGGCATCAGTCAGGCCGGGCATCAGCGTGGCGCCGCCGCCATCAATGATGGTGGCGTCCGGAGCTTTGATCGACTTCGGCGCCCGCGCTATCTCGGCAATGCGGTTGCCCTTGACCAACACCTCGGCGGCGAAGGGCGCTTTGCCGGTGCCGTCGATCACGTGCACATTGGTGAACAGGCTTGCGGTCATGGTGCCGCTCCTTCCCATTGGTTGACCGGCTCATTGCCGGTCGCCGTTACATTGAACGTCCCGGCGAAAAGCCTTGTCAACCAAGCGCGCCGCTATTTCACGAAAAACCAAGCTTATCGCACATTTTGGCGACCGCCATATCGCCATCGCCGGGATTTGCCTGTACGATAGGCACTAACTGGCCGAACCTACCGATTTCTACCGCGGCCATACAAATCAACTGGACAGCGGCACCCGCCGGGTCCGAGAATTAGGCCAATAATACAAGGCCATACAAACCAAGGGGGAGACTCATGGCAAAGAAGAGCAAAGTCATCATTTCGTGCGCGATTACCGGCGCGATCCACACACCCACCATGTCGCCGCACATTCCGATCACGCCGGACGAGATCGCCCAGGCGTCGATTGAAGCCGCCGAAGCCGGCGCGTCGATCATCCATCTGCATGCCCGCGATCCCGAGAACGGCAAGCCGACCCCCTCGCCCGACGTGTTCATGGAGTTTCTGCCGCGCATCAAGCAAAACACCGACGCCGTGGTGAACATCACCACCGGTGGTGGCTTGGGCATGACCGTCGATGAGCGTATCGCCGCCGCCGTGCAAGCCGAGCCGGAAGTCACCTCGCTGAATATGGGCTCGATGAATTTCGGCATCTTCAATCTGGCCAACCGCTACGACGATTGGAAATACGATTGGGAGAAGCCCTACTTGGAGATGACCGACGATTTCATCTTCACCAACACCTTCAAGCAGATCGAGTACATCATTACCGAGCTGGCCGATAAGCGCGGCGTGAAGTTCGAGCATGAGTGCTACGATGTGGGCCATCTCTACAACACCCACTATTTCTATTCGACCGGCCGCCTCAAAGGGCCCATCTTCCTGCAGTTCATCTTCGGGATCATGGGCGGTATCGGCGCCGAGCTCGACCATCTGATGCACATGAAGGCGACGGCGGACCGTCTGTTCGGCGACGATTATGTGTTCTCGGTTCTGGCCGCGGGTCGTCACCAGCTGAACTTCACTACCCAGTCGGCCATGATGGGCGGCAGCGTGCGCGTCGGTCTGGAAGATTCGCTCTACATTTCGAAGGGCAAACTCGCCGAGTCCAACGCCGCGCAGGTGTCGAAGATTCGTCGCATCTGCGAAGACCTGTCGCTGGAGATCGCAACGCCGGACGAAGCGCGCGAGATCCTCGATCTCAAGGGCGGAGACATGGTCAAATTCTAGTTTGACCACCTCCCTCGACCACGAACAGGACGGAAGACGATGGCAGAAGCTGTAATCGTCGCAACCGCGCGTACGCCTATCGGTAAGGCGTATCGCGGGGCGTATAATAACACCCACGGCGTGGACCTGATGGGCCACGCTATCGAGCACGCGGTCGATCGCTCCGGCGTCGATCCGGGCGAGATCGAGGACATTCTGGTCGGCTGCGGTTTTCCGCAGGGTCAAACCGGCATGAACGTCGCGCGGGTAAGCGCCATGCGGGCCGGCATGCCGGTCACCGCCAGCGCCGCCACCGTCAACCGTTTCTGTTCATCGGGTCTGCAGACCATCGCCATGATCTCGCAGCGCATCATGGTCGGCGAAATCGATGTGGGGGTCGGCGGTGGCGTCGAGGTTATCAGCCAGTTGCCGCCCGACCATCAGGTCGAGCCGGAGAGCGAAGATCCGTGGCTGCGCGAGCACCGGCCCGACATCTATATGAACATGCTGGACACGGCAGAAACCGTGGCGCGGCGCTACAATGTCAGCCGCGAGGCCCAGGACGAATATGCGCTGTCGAGCCAGATGCGCACCGCCGCCGCGCAGCAGGCGGGAAAATTCGACGACGAGATCGTGCCATTACCGTCGGTGATGCTGGTCAAGAACCGGGAGACCGGCGAGATCAGTGAAAAACCGATGAATTTGGAGCGCGACGAGGGTAATCGGCCGGAGACCAACGAAGAGGGTCTAGCCAATCTGCAGCCGGTTCTCGAGGGCGGCTACATCACCCCTGGTAACGCCAGCCAGCTTTCCGACGGCGCCTCGGCGGCGGTGATTATGAGCGCCGAATTGGCCGAGCAGCGCGGGCTGGAGCCCCTGGGCTATTTCCGCGGTTTCGCCATCTCCGGCTGCGAGCCCGATGAAATGGGCATCGGCCCGGTGCTTGCTGTGCCGAAACTGCTCGGCAAGGCCGGCCTCAGCGTCGACGATATCGACCTGTGGGAGCTCAACGAGGCCTTCGCCGCGCAGACGCTTTACTGCCGCGACACGCTGGGCATCGACCCGGACAAATTCAATGTGGATGGCGGCGCCATTTCGGTCGGCCATCCCTACGGCATGAGCGGCGCGCGGCTGACCGGGCATCTGCTCATCGAGGGCAAACGGCGCGACGCCAAATACGGTGTCGTCACCATGTGCGTCGGCGGTGGCATGGGCGCTGCCGGCCTGTTCGAAATCACCTGACACAAACTATTGCCGGGAGGAACACCTAAATGACTGACAATCCAATCGACGGCTTCACGGTTAGCAAAGAAGATTTCAAATTTATCGGCGAGGGTCTGCAACGGCCGGAATGTATTCTGGCCGAGAAGAACGGCGACCTGTGGGCCGCCGATGCACGTGGCGGCGTGGTCAGGCTGCGCCCGGACGGCAGCCAGGAAATCATCACCCAATCCCACGACGCCGACGCGTTCGAATCATCGTCTGACGACGCCAACAAGTTCGTCGAGGGCACCCTGCCCAATGGCCTCGCCTTCGCCGACAACGGCGATATTCTGATTTCCAACTTCGGCACCGACTGCCTGGAACGGATGACCCGCACCGGCGAGACCACGGTGATGTTCGACACCGTCAACGGCGAGCCCATCGGCAAGGTCAACTTCGTCTGCCGCGACAGCAAGAACCGCGTCTGGATTACCGTCTCAACCATGGTACACGACTGGCCGACCGCCATCCGCAAGGATTTGATCGACGGCCGTGTCTTACTCTACGAAGAAGGCAAGGACGTGCGCATCGTCGCCGACGACGTGCATTTCTCCAATGAGTGCAAGCTCGACGCCAACGAGGAATATCTCTACGTGGTGCAGACCTGCGGCCGCAACATCGCGCGCTACAAGATCGCCGCCGACGGTAGCCTCGGCACCAAGGAGATCTATGGCCCCAGCGACACCGGCCGTTTCATCGACGGCTGTGCCTTCGATGCCTACGGCAATCTGTGGGGCACCCATGTGATGAACGACGGTATCTTCGTCATCACACCGGATGGCGACTATCGCATGATCTTCGACGATTCCTCACCGGAAGAAGTAAAGAAACTCGACGACGCCTTCCAGGCCGGTACGGTCAACGCTGACCTGCTGCTGTCGTGTGGCGGTGACATCGCCACCTGGTGCGCCTCGATCACCTTCGGCGGGCCCGATCTGAAGACGGTCTATGTGGGCAGCCTGCGCGCCACCAACCTACCCTACTTCACCTCACCGGTCGCCGGCCTCCCCATGGTGCACTGGAACGAGAGCCACTGAGGTAGATCGGAAATCAGCGTACCGTCACCTCTTCGCCGCTTTCGGCGGAGCGCACGATGGCTTCGAGGATTTCCACATTGTGGAGCTTCTGGTCGCGGGAGAAGCGGTAGTCGCCGCGCCCCTCGGCGGCGTCGGCCCATTGCTCGAGATTGGCTTTCACCACATTGCGCGACGCGTAGGTCTGCGTGGTCAGCTCCTCGTCGAGCCAGCGGGTGGTCAGGGTCGCCGGTTCGGGAATATCCACATTCGAATTCTCCCGCGCCTCCGCCCAGCCCTTGTCGCCGAACACGTTGATGCGGCTGTGGAACGGCGTCGTCGCGATATTGCACATATAGCCGGTGGCGCCGCTGGCGAAGGTGAACTGCACGGTCACCACATCGTCGGCCGGGAACAGGCTCGAGCGATGCGCCGACTGGGCCCGTAATTTGGCGACAGGCCCGGCCAGGGACTGAAAATAATCGGTGATGTGGACCCCCAGCGCGGTCAACGTGCCCGCCGGCGCCTGCTTGGTGTCCTTGCGCCAGCCCGAGGCGATATTCTTGGTGAAGTTGTTGTGCGACCAATTGCACTCGATATGGATCAGCGTGCCCAAATCGCCATCGTCGAGATGGGTCTTCACAGCCTCCAGCGCCGGTTCGAAGCGCCGCTCATGGCCGATACCAATATTAATCGATTTCTCGTCGCACGCCGCCAGCATGCGCTTGGCCGCCCGGGCATTGAGCGCGAAGGGCTTCTCGCAAAATATCTGCTTTCCGGCCGCTGCCGCCGCCAACACCTGCTCCTCATGCAATAGATGGGGCGTGACCAGGATCACCGCATCGACCGCCGGGTCGGCCAGCACATCGTCGTAGGAATCGCCGATGTCGAGATCGTGGACAGCGGCGAAGTCGCGCGCGCCTTCCAGGTTTACATCGACCCCGCGCACCACATTGATCTTCTCGCTGTCGGCGAGGCAGGTAACGATCTGCTTACCCCACCACCCCAGGCCAATGACCGCTGCGTTCAACATGACTTTCCCCGACCCATTATAATTTCCGCGATTGAAGCAGGGATGACCGGTCAATGCCAGTCATCCAAACGCGGATGTTCGCACCGCCTACAACCCCGCCGCGCGGGCGGCGACGCGGGCCATGGACGACCAATCAAGATCTTCGTCACCGGCCTCGATGGTCTGGCGCAGCTGGTCCTGCAGCAATTCGCCCAGCGGCATGGGTACGCCGATCTCGGCGGCGCTGTCGATCATCTGGGTGATGTCCTTCAACCCCAGGGGTGTGCGGAAATTCGGCGGCGCGTGGATGTCGGTGGCAATGTTCTTGCCGTAATAGGTATAGATCGGCGCGGAGAACATGGTCGCGGTGATCAGATCGTAGAACACTTGCGGATCGACCCCGGCCTTGAGCACCACGGCGAAGGCCTCGCCCATGGCGCCCAACGCGCCGGCGATCAGATAATTGTTCGATAGTTTAACGATGGCGGCGGCTTTCGGGTCTTCGCCCACATGGACCGCGCGCTTGCTCATGGGCTCGAATACCGGTGCGCAGCGGTCCACATCGGCCTTGGCGCCGCCGACGATCAGGGTCAGCTCGCCGGCCTCCGCAGCGTCGCCCCGCCCGATGATCGGCGCGCAGATGAAGCCCTTACCCCGCGCCTTGTGGGTCTCGGTCAGGGTCTCGCTATAGGCCACGCTAATGGTCTCCATGGAGACATGGATTGCGCCGTCGGGCAGGGCTGCGATGAGGTCGTCGTCCCCCTCAAACAGTATTTCCGCGACCGAAGCGTCGCCGCCGAGCACGGTGATCAGCACTTCGGCCTCGGTGGCGGCCGCGAGCGGCGTGTCCACGACCATAGCCCCCGCCCCAGCCAGCGCCTCGGCCTTGGCCCGGGTTCGATTATAAACAGTGACCTGGTGGCCGCCGGCGACGAGATTTTTCGCCATGCCGCCGCCCATGACCCCCAGACCGATAAAGCCCACTTTCATCGCTGTCCCTCCCCTGCAACAAATAGCAGTGTATCGGAAGGATGCGCTAGCTTCGACAGCCTAACGACGCCGCGTGCCTACTGCCTCTCCTCATCAAGGGAAAGGATTTCGGTGGCGTGACGCGGAAGGCTGACAATAAAGCAGCAGATTACACGACGATCTTGTTGGGCACATTTCTCGGATGCTCGGGCATGTAGGTTATGCCGCTGGCGTTGACCCCGAGATTTACCATCAGCTTGGCCAATTCTATCGACGCGGAATAACCTTCGAGCACCGGCACTTCCCAACCACGCTCCGCGAGGCCCTGCTCGATAAACGGCTTGAGCCAAAATACACCGGAGCAGCCCAGGGTAATGACCTCGGCGCCATCTTCCTTGATCGCCAGTTCGGCCTGATCGACCGCATTATCGACCGCCAGCGACGGTTCGCCGGCCAGCGCCTTACGCCGTTCCTCGCGCAGTTGCGGACCGTCCTCCACACCCGGCCGTGGCAAATGCATTCCGATATTACGGATCGAGGCACAACGGCCCTGCAATTGATGTTGGTAGATCAAGTCGCGGT
>JABDJY010000317.1 GCA_013003285.1 Alphaproteobacteria bacterium
ATGCGGTGCATCACCGACGTCATGTCGCGGCCATTGCCGGTGGTGTAGCCCATCTCGGTCCACATGGCGCCGGTATCGATGTCTTGGCCGAGCTGGCTGGCGACGCGTTTGGAATAGGCGCGTAGCGGGTCGGAAACATCGGCCAGCAGATCGGTCAGCCGGTCGCCGTCCAAATCAGTCGCCAGGATGATGCAGTCGCGCTGCTCGATGAGATCCCACAAGAGCAGGCCATAATTGGTATCGGCGATATGCTGCTCGATGCGGCCGCCCCAGTTTTCCATGCCATCCTTAAAGTCGTCCGGCAGCAGGGCGATGATCTTGTCGATGCTTTCCTTTTGCTCCTCATAGGGGTCGACGGCGTATTTGCGGCCGACCTCGAACTTGGTGCCTTGGAGCAGCCAGTTATGCAGTCCGGCGTTGATGCCGTCTTCCATCGCCTGGGTCGGTTTCATGGCGACCCGGCCGAGCTTGCCGCTTTCGTGCACCATGCGTAGGAACAACCGGTTGGCGTAGGCCATCTGCACGCCTGGCGAGTTCATCTCGGTATGCACCAGGCCGGTTTGGGCATCGACGTTGAATCTCGGCCGGTCTTGCGAATAGGGCAGGCACGGCATGCAGCGCACCACGGTAATCGGGCCGTAGGGGCGCACGTTACAATAGACCCCGGCCTGGGTGCGCAGCGGGGCGTTGCCCGACTTGCCCATCACGACGACCTTCTTGCCGTCGCTATCGTTCACATAGGCGTCGCCGGCGGTCGACCATTTGATCGAGATGCAAGGCATGTTGCCGAACCAGGCGAGACAGTCGAGCTTGGTGTCGTGGCGGTACTGCGACCACATGGGCACGGCGTAGAAGGGCAGGCCCAGAACGTCGATGGCCGCGATGGTGCCGAGCAACGCGTAGGCGTCGGTCATCGAATGGGCCACCGGTTCCACACCGCCGTCGAAATTGCCACCCTTCCAAACCACGGCGTCAGCATAGCCTTCCGGTCGCACGTCGGTGGGCTGGAACAGTCCTTCCAGGGTTCCGAACAGATCGCCGCCGTCGGCCTCGGTTCGTGCGATGGACATTAGATCGATCATTTACGCCTCTTTCGATGAATAGTCGGATGTGAATTCGAGGGCGCGTCATGCCCAAGACGGGCCGGCCCCGAAATCTGTTGCCGTTGGAGATTAAGATGTTGCGGCGCAAAATAGGCCGGTGTCACGGCCGGTGCAAGGCCGGAGCGAGGCGGTGCGGCGGCTTAACGCAGACGTGTTACAGACGCTTGGAATCGAGGGTGAGCTCCTCGCTCGGCAGCCGCGCCAGGGTGGGGAAAATGTCGCTGACCTGATCGACGAACACGGCCAATTCGGCGTTCTCGGGCCGCGCATAGCCGGCGGCGACGATACCGTCCATGGTGGCCCGCAGCCCGTCCCAATAACCGGCGCTGTTGACCACGATAATCGGCTTGGTGTGGAGGCCGAGCTGCTTCCAGGTGACGATCTCGAACAGCTCCTCCAGCGTCCCCAGGCCGCCGGGCAGCACCACGAAGCCGTCGGACAATTCGGCCATGCGGGCCTTGCGCTCGTGCATGGTCGTGACCACTTCCAACTGAGTGACACCTTCATGGCCGACTTCGTGGCGCATGAGGAAATCGGGGATGATGCCGGTGACCGTCCCGCCGCCCTCGAGCACCGCATCGGCTATGGCGCCCATGACCCCGACCCGGCCACCGCCATAGACCAGTCCAACGCCTTGTTGGGCAAGCTCATGCCCCAAGGCGCGGGCCGCGTCGCGATGCGCCGCAGGTCCGCGATCGGACGAGCCGCAGTAAACGCACAGTGATCGAACATGTTTCATAATTGACCGTGACCTGGATGCAGAACCTGAGTATATCCTTGAACGACGCCGATTGCCTTGAGTCGTGTGGCGTAATACCGTGTTTTGGTAGCAACAAGAAGTCAGTAAGGACGCAAACGTGAATCGTCCGCTCGTTTATTGGGGTGTCGCAGCGCTCGCGGTCGCAGTCGTGATCGGCGTGGTGGTGTTTTTCCAGCTGCCGTCGCCCAATACCCCGCCGAGCCAGGCCCAATCAACCCCGGCGTCCCCGGCCCCCGAAGCGCAAAATGGCGACGCCGCAGCAAGCTCGGCGACGCCCCGGACGTCGACCCCGGCAGCGCCCCAGACAGCAACCGCCGCGCCCACCGTAAATCTCGGGCCCATCGCACCGGAATTCGACATTGTGCGCGTCGACGATAATGGCAATGTGGTGATCGCCGGTCGGGCGTCGCCCGATTGCACCGTCACGGTGCGCGACGGCGACACCATCGTGGGCACCGCCACCACCGATCGGCGCGGTGACTGGGTTGTGGTGCCCGACGATGCGCTGCAGCCGGGCGACCGCGAATTGCGCCTGTTCGCCAAGTGCGGCGATGGCGAGCCGGTGGAATCGGAGCGCGTGGTGGTCCTCGGCGTGCCGGAACCCCAACAGGGTATCGGCACGTTGGCGGTGGCAGTGGCGCGTGACGGATCGGCGCCGACCAAGGTTTTACAGACACCGGGCGGAGTGCAGCCGGTGGCCGACGGGGCGCCGTCCGATGTCGCCGTGGCCGCCGTCGACTATGACAATTCCGGCGATCTCGCCCTGTCGGGCACGGCCCCGCCGGGCAGCACGGTTCAGATCTATGTGGATAATGAGCTGATCGGCCGCACCACGGCTGACGAAAACGGGCACTGGACCCTGACCCCCGACCGCAAGGTCGACCCCGGCTCCTATTCCATGCGCATCGACCAGGTGAAGCCCGACGGCACGGTGGTGGCGCGTTCGCAGATCCCCTTCGTGCGCGGCGAACCGCTGGAAGATCTACCGCCGGGCTCTCTCGTTATCATCCAGCCGGGCGATTATCTGTGGCGCATCGCCCGCCAACGCTATGGCGCCGGCCCGCAATACACCCTGATTTACGAAGCAAACCGCGCCCAAATCCGCGACCCGGACCTGATCTTCCCCGGCCAAATATTCATTGTGCCGACGGTTAATTAGCCGCATTTTCGATTAACGATTCCTCAGAATTGATCGAGCTGACTCTGGTATTCGGCTGCATTCGGTTGGCAATTCCAGTCGTCGCGTGAGATTTTCATACCGAAGATGGTATGAAAGACATGGGCCAGCATTGGGCGGAGAGGGTGGAAGATGTCGGATACAGAAATTTTCATCGGTGGCGGCGACGTGCCACAGACCTTGGCATTGAAATATGCCAATAGGCACGGGCTTGTTGCCGGTGCGACGGGGACGGGTAAGACCGTCACGCTGCAGATATTGGCCGAGGGGTTTTCCAATGCCGGGGTGCCTGTCTTTCTGGCCGATGTGAAAGGTGATCTTTCAGGGCTGTCCCAGCCTGGTAAAACCAGTCCGAAGCTATTCGAGCGGATTGACCAGATCGGCTTGGAAGGTTTTAGCCCCGCATCGGCACCGACAGTTTTCTGGGATCTGTTTGGCAAGAAGGGGCATCCGATTCGCACCACGGTTTCGGAGATGGGACCTTTGTTGCTCGCCCGTTTGCTCGGACTGAAC
This sequence comes from Alphaproteobacteria bacterium, assembly GCA_013003285.1. GTDB lineage: Bacteria > Pseudomonadota > Alphaproteobacteria > UBA6615 > UBA6615 > JABDJY01. Next base: position 3,554 of record JABDJY010000317.1, read on the forward strand.
GAGACGCAGGAAGGGGTTCTTAATATTGCTTTTCAGGTTGCCGACGATGAAGGCTTGCTGCTGCTGGACTTGAAAGATTTGAAGGCGCTGCTCCAATTTGTCTCGGACAATGGCAAGGAGCTGATGGCCGAGTACGGCAATGTCTCACCGCGCTCGGTTGGCGCCATCCAACGGCGCCTCCTGTCCCTGCATCAACAAGGCGGCAATAATTTTTTCGGTGAGCCGGCCTTAGATCTTCGCGACTTCATGCGTACTACCCAAGAGGGGCAGGGCTATATCAATGTGCTAGCAGCCGACAAGTTGATGCTAACGCCGCAGCTCTACGCAACATTTCTGCTGTGGTTGCTGGCTGAGTTGTTCGAAGAACTGCCGGAAGTTGGCGACCCGGACAAACCCAAATTGGTGTTCTTCTTCGACGAAGCCCATCTGCTTTTCGACAATGCGCCGCGGGCTTTGGTCCAAAAAATAGAGCAGGTGGTCCGTCTTATTCGCTCAAAAGGCGTCGGTGTATACTTTGTCACCCAAAGTCCCCTGGATTTACCGGATGAGGTGTTGGGACAGTTGGGAAACCGCATCCAACATGCTTTGCGTGCCTTTACGCCGCGCGACCGCAAGGCTGTAAAGGCGGCAGCGGAGACTTTTCGGTCCAATCCGAAATTGGATGTCGTCACGGCGATTACCGAGCTTGAGGTCGGCGAGGCGCTTGTCTCGACCCTGCAGGACCGCGGCGTGCCGAGTGTGGTCGAACGTGCGCTCATCAGACCACCCTATTCGCGCATGGGGCCGGCGAGCCGGCCGGAGCGGCAGGCTGTTATCGCGGATAGCCCTGTTCTGGGTCTCTACGATGAAACCAAGGACCGGGTTTCGGCCTACGAGGTTCTTACCAAACGCGCCGATAAGGCTGCCGAGGCCCTACACGAAGAGGAAGAGCGCGTCCGTAAGGAGAAAGAAAAGGCGACTGCGGTGCGCGCTCGATCGCGCCGATACAGTGGACGTCGAAGAGGTAGACGGCGCCAGTCGGCGACGGAAACCATGGCAAAAAGCGTTCTGCGCAGTGCCGGGCGGACAATCGGCCGTGAACTCGTCCGGGGCCTTTTAGGCTCTCTGTTCAAGGGACGGTAGGCGTCTAAATCCAGGTGTTCGCCCGGTTTGGCGGATTAACGCTCCGCTAACCATAATCGCCATAGGATTGTCGCCAAGGTTCATAAATCGGCGAGACTATGATGAGCGACGGCGGCACCCCGGGGTTATTATTTGCGACCATTGCCCATCGCAAAATATCTGGCGAAGTCCTGACGGCCAGTTTTGACGCGGAAAGCCCGGCGCGCGCGCTGGAGAATATGGCGCTGCTGCTATCCGATTGGAATCCGGAAGAAGATGACACGACGGTCATCCGCCTGATGGGGAACCCGACGGAATAGAGTAGCTATTCCGGGCAAACCTTAAAGCCTCCGCCAAAATTTCAGCGTAAATAGAATGAGGGCCGACAACGGCCGGCCCTCGATAAGTCCAATAGATTGTCCCGTACTATGGGGACCGATCTAGTGCGAGATTTTTGGATCCAATGTCGCCGCCTGCTCGACCCATTTAGCGACCTGACTGGAGGAGGGGACTTGCCGCGTTAAACTCTTGGCGTCGTTCACCTCTTGCATTTTTTCAGCCAGATTATCGGCGTTGCGGTGCTGGAGTTCTTTGACCGTATCGACGCCGGCAGCCTCGAGAAGTTCGGAATATTCTTCACCGACTCCCGATATGCGCATCAGGTCGGCCATGTTGGCCCATTTCAGCAGTTGCTGGGTTGTCAGGCCGGTCGCCGCGGCCGTTTCGCTTCGACCCTTTGCCGACCCGCAACGATCCAACAGGTCGTCGGTGGAGGCAATGCCAGCCGCGGTTAATTTCTCCCCATAGGTGGGGCCAATGCCTTCTATTTCTTCAATTTTATAGGCCATCGATAACTCCTCAGTTTTTTCTTTTCTACTAGGCGTAGTCATCAAAACTTACGCTGGGAGAGGAGTCAAGAACGCCAAAAGTCGGAACGAAGAATCGTCGCAATGGATGCTGGAAGCCTTTCGCACCCACCGAAAACACCACTGCAATTCCATTTGTTTATTCGACGACTAGCCATTTTCACGTAACTTCTTGGCAGCTTTTTTTGCCTCGGGCGTATCTACGGCCGCTTGGTCAAACCAATGTAGCGCCCAACGCTTATTACGTTTAACGCCATCGCCGTCTTGATAGCAAAGTCCGAGCAAATATTGCGACCAGGTATCTCCCTGTTCGGCGCTCGCCCTGTATAGCTTCGCAGCGAGGGGTCGATTTTTGCGCACGCCTTCGCCGTTGAAGTAATACGTTCCCAGAATTCCCTGAGACTGCGCATCGCCCGCGCTCGCTGCTTGTTTGAGCCAATAGATCGCCTTGTCCACCTGCTCGGGATATTCCTCTTGTCCAGCGTAGATCCGACCTAACCAATGCATCGCCGTCACGTTTCCGGCTTCGGCCGCCTTTCGATACCATCGGATGGCCATCGTCCAATATTGTCGCACGACAACTCCCCGACAATACATACTCGCTATGTTACCCATGGCTGCTGCATTACCGCTGCGGGCAGATCGCCGATACCAACGGAGCGCCTCTATCTCGTTGCGTGCTATACCTTCACCGTAGAAAAGCGCATAGCCGAGACTTAATTGAGCTACGGACTCGCCTTGCGCTGCTGCCTTTTTGAACCAAAAGGCTGCGGTCTCAAGGTTCATTTCGACGCCCCAGCCGTCCCGATAACTTTCGCCAAGAAAATTCTGAGCTTCCCGGTGACTTTGATGGGCGGCTTTTAGGTACCAACGTATCGCCGCACTGCGGTTTTTGGGCCGCTCACGGTCGTAATGACATCCTAGGCGAAATTGCGCTTCGGCATCGCCCGACCTTGCGGCGGATCGGAGAGCTTCACGAGACGGTTCATTTGGTTCCGGCGGCATGTAGTCACGATAACTGACCTGGTTTGGTTGGCCAAATTGTCACAATGGCATTGTTCGCTGTTGGCTCGTTTTGGTCAGTTCTCCCCGTATGCAAGCTCGGTTAATCGCGGTGCTCTCAAAGGTCGGATTTGATATTGTCAATTCGCATAAGTAATTATGGTTCTCACGAGTGTCATGATGAATTTCGACCAGATTTGGCCTCAGTTCAGCTGGGTGCTTGAGGACATGAGGGGGGCCTGAGCTTCTTCGAGGGCTACATTCCATCTGTGGCTGAAACCAATCTAATTATACCACTATTGGAGCTTGGCGAGCGGGCAAACTGGCACAGCCTTACCGCCGCGATATGGTCTGATGAAACAACGGAATCAGACTGGAATAAGAATTATGAACTGGCCGAGTACGTAGCTTTCTTCGATTCGAGAAAAGTCGTAATGCTGCATTTCGACTATGAAATCCGGGTGGGTAACACCAATCTCTCACAAAGATTGATGATCGAAAAATTTCATCGAGAAACCGCGCTTGAAATTATTTGCTATCGCGAACCCATTCTATCGGCTTCCAATCCAAAGCAAGCTATCTCTGACGCTGTATCTGAGTTCCGTAACTTAAAACGACTGTTTCAGGGTGATGCGCTATTCCTTGGGCCCGATACACTCAACTATCCCAAATCCCCCACCGACTATCCAAAAGAGTGGCTGAAAATCGAATAGCGAAACTTCCGTTGTTGGCCCATTTCTACCGCGGCAAGCGTCGAAAGCCACGGTCGGTTCGCCGCTAAAAGCGTCCTATCAGAACGGGCTATCCAAACCCCACCCCGCCAGCGTTACTCCGCCGGGGAGGGCGCCGCGCTGCTGCTGAGGGTGTGCCGGCGGCGGCGCCAGGCGGCGACGTTTTCGCGGGCCATCAGGGCCGACGGCGTGATGATCAGGGTGAGCACGGTGGAGAAGGTGAGGCCGGCGGCGATGGCGGTGGCCAGTTGCACCCACCATTGGGTCGAGGGCGAGCCGACCGAGACTTCGCGGCTGACGAAATCGATATTGACCTGTAGCACCATGGGCATCAGGCCGAGGATGGTGGTCACCGTGGTCAGCAGCACCGGCCGCAGGCGTTGGGCGCCGGTCAACAGGATCGCCTGCAGGGGATCGGCGATTTGTTTGCGCAGCCGGTCATGGGTGTCGAGCAGGACGATATTATTGTTCACCACGATGCCGGCGAGCGCGATGACGCCGATGCCGCTCATGACGATGCCGAAGGGCTGGCCGATGATCAGCAGGCCGAGCATGACCCCGACCGTCGACATGATGACCGCTGAGAGGACCAGCAGCGCGGAATAGAAGCTGTTGAACTGGGTGACCAGGATGATCGCCATGAGGAACAGGGCAACCGCGAAGGCCTTCTTCAGGAAGTCCTGGGCGTTCTTCTGTTCTTCATCCTCGCCACGGAATTCCACCTCGACGCGCGGGTCGATACCCGAGGTGGGCAGCCAGGCCTTGATCTGCTGGGTGACATTGTCGGCCAGAACGCCGGGCTGCACGTCGGCCTGCACGCTCATCACCCGCACCGTATCGACGCGGCGCAGGAGCCCGGTGCGCGGCTTGGCCGTGCGGGTCACGAAGTTACTGATGGGCACCAGGCCTTCCGGGGTCTGGATGCGAATCTCGTCGAGCTGGTTGATGGTGCGGTCGTCGATGGGATAGCGCGCGACGATGTCGATTTCCTCGTCGCTATCGTCGGGTCGGTAGTCGGTGACCTTCATGCCGTTGGTGACGAACTTCACCGCATTGCCGATCAGGGTCACGTCGGCGCCGAATTTGGCCGCCTGGGCCCGGTCGACGGCGAGTTCCCATTCGATGCCCGGTACCGGCCGGCTGTCTTGGATGTCTTTCAGGCCGTTGAGCGTATCGACAAAGGCCCTGACCTTGGCGACTTCGCCGATCAACAGTTCGGGGAAGCGTGAGGAGAGCTGCACCTGCACCGGCTTGCCGACCGGCGGGCCGGCCTCTTCCTTGCGGGTCTCGACAATGATGCCGGCGAGATCAGACGAACGTTCGATGATGTCGGCCAGGATGACATCGGCGGCGCGGCGCTGCTGCCAGTCGCCGAATTCCAAATTCACCGTGCCGATAATGTCTTCCGCCTCGTCGTCGCGATTTTGCAGATTGCCCGACAGCGCATAGACCGAACTCAACTCGCCCTTCTCGGCGCGCAGTTCCAACACCCGGCGTTCGACCTCGCCGACCAGTTGCGCCTTCTCGGTGACCGACAAATTGCCGCGGGCATGGATCTGGATCGCCGCCTGCTCGGGCTCGACCTTGGGGAAGAACTCGACGCCCTTGCCCAACACCGCATACATGGCCCAGGAGCCGATCAGTAGGACCAGCGCGCCCGACAGCACCCAGCCCGGCGCCGCCAGCGCCCGCGACAGAACGCGCAAATAGAGCGCGGTGCCGCCGGTGAATTCGCTGAGATCGGTATCGCCGTCTTCGGCGGCGGGGCGGACCTTATCGGCCGGTATGGGATGGGACACCGCATCATAGGCGCGCTGGGCGAGGCGCAGGCCAATCCTCAGGCCGAGCACCACCCCGGCGATCGCCGCGGCCGCGGTCGGCAGACCGACCAGGGGGCCGGGTGTCAGGCCGATGATCTGGGTTAGCACAAAGAATGTGGCGGCGCCGGCGACGCCACCGCCGACGGCGATGGCGGCGACAATCACCACGATCCGGGTCAGGGTGGCGAAACGGGCGCCGAGCACCGGCACGAACAGCAAGGCCATGGCGAGCGAGGCGGTCAGCGTTGCCACCAGAGTGATCGGCAGGAATTTCATGAATTGGCCGACGATGCCGGGCCAGAACAACAGCGGCGCGAAAGCGGCCAGGGTTGTCGCGGTCGAGGCGGTGATCGGCCAGGCCATGCGCTTGGCCGCCATGGCATAGGCACTGCTCATGGGTTCGCCTTCGCGCAATTTGCGGTCGGCATATTCGGTCACCACAATGGCGCCGTCGACCAGCATGCCGACCGACAGGATGAGCGAAAACAGCACCACGATATTGACCGTCAGGCCGAGCGCATTGAGCACCAGGATGGCGGTGAGGAACGAGCCAGGGATGGCGATGGCGACCAGAATGCCGGAGCGCAGGCCGAGCGCCGCGATCACCGCGATCATCACCAGCAGCACCGCGCTCAGAACATTGTTCTGCAGATCGCGCAGCATGTCTTTGATGCGCACCGATTTGTCTTGCGAGAAGGTGATATTCACCGTGTCCGGCCAGGCCAGGCGCTCAATCGCGACCACCTCGCGGACCTTTTCCACGGTCTCGATAATGTTTTCGCCGGTCCGCTTGGATATCTCCAACGCCACCGCCGGCTGGCCATTGACCCGCGCCAGGGTCTCGCGGTCGCGGAAGTTACGGCGGATCGAGGCGATATCGCGGAACTTCACCACCGCATCCTGATTGACCTTCACCGGCATCTCGAGCAGGTCGTCGACGCTCTCGAACAGGCCGGGCACCTTGATGGCGAAACGACCCTGGCCGGTATCCAGCGCGCCGGCGGCGATCAGCTGGTTCGAGCGGCTCAGCAGTTCGATAACCGTGCCGGCGTCGAGGCCGTAACTTTCGATCGATTCCGGGTCGACGACGATTTCGACCATCTCGTCCCGGTCGCCGCCGATCTGCACCTCGAGCACTTCGGGCACGCCCTCGATGGCGTCCTGCAATTCGCGCGACAGGCGCATCAGCGTGCGTTCGGGGACGTTTCCCGACAGGGTCACCACGAAGATCGGGAACAGGCTGAGATTGACCTCGTTGACCGTCGGTTCGTCGGCGTCGTCGGGCAGTTCCGGCTTCACCAGATCGACCTTTTCGCGCACATCGTCGAGCGCCCGGTCGACATTGAAGCCGGCCTCGAACTCCATCAGCACATTGCCGCCGCCTTGATAGGCGGTCGAGCGGATTTCCTTGATACCCTCGATCGCACGCATCTCCGCTTCCATGGGCCGCACCAGCAAGCGTTCGGAATCTTCCGGTGAGATACCCTGATGGTTGAGGGTGACGTAGATGATCGGAATGTTGACGTCCGGCTCGGCCTCTTTGGGGATCGAGTTGAACGCAAACGCACCGGCGATCAGCAGTAGGACCAGGGAAGCAATGACCGTGCGCGAGCGGTTAAGCCCAGCATCGATCAGGCTCATGACGCATTTCCCGGCGCCGCCGCTGTCGTGGACACCACGGCTTTGACGCGTTCACCCTCGATGACGAATTCCTGGCCAACGACAATGACACGGACCTTTTCGGGCAAACCGCCGACCCAAATACCCTGGGTTTCGTCGGCGAGAATCTCGACCGGCTTGAAGCGCACAATGTCGTTCTCATCGAGAGTTCGAACGCCGACCACACCGGCATCATTCAGGGTGAGTATGGAGGGCGACACCAGATGGGCGCGTTCTTCGCCCAGGGGGAACTGAATGACGGCGGTGATGCCGTCGCGAATGCGGTAGTCGGCATTGGCGATTTCCAACTCGACCCGATAGGTTCGGGTCTGTGGATCGGCAACGGGGGCGATGAACCGGATGCTGCCGGTATATGTACTGCCATCGACCAGGGTCACATTGGCAATGCCGCCTTTCTCCAATCCGCCGATCTGGCGTTCCGACACGCTGCCGACGGCCAGCACCGGATCGAGATCGACGATAGTGGCGGCGACGTCGCCAATGCGCACGAAATCGCCCAACTCCACATGGCCCTCGCGGACGATGCCGTCGAACGGCGCCTGCAAAGTGGTGCGCGCAATATCGATCTGCATCTGCTCGACGACCGCGCGGGCAGCGTCGAGACGCGCCGCCGAACCGGCTTGATCGGTGGTCGAGCGGAAACCTTTTTCATGCAGCTTTTGCGCCGCTTCATATTCGATCTGGCGTTGCTTGAGCACCGCCTTGGCTTCGGATAATTTTGCGCCGCGGTCGTCCTGGCGCAGCTTTGCGATGACGGCGTCTTTGGAAACCGCATCGCCACGCTGCACCATAAGTTCGACGACCTGACCCTCGGTCTCGGCGCGCAGTTCGACATTGCGCGAGGCCTGGGTGCGGCCGGTGATGGCGACGGTTTCCATGCGGAGCAGGGCGACCAATTCCGCCACCCGTACCGTCGCTAAGGGTGCTGCGGCGGCTTCCTGCGTGGGGGCCGATGCCTGCTCGGCGCCGTTCGCGCCGCCGCCGATTTGGCCCGAGGCGATCCAACCGGCCGCCAGCACGGCGAGTACGAGGGCAATTAGCGGCGATCTACCAATCTTCATCGACCCATCCTTCTACTCGGCGACGGCGCGTTGGGGTAGCAGCGAGGCGCTGACCAATTGGTAGCGATTTTCCTCGATATAGTCCGCCATGGCGCGGTAAATCGCCAAGGCATAGCCATCGATAAATGTCTCACTGGCGGGGGCAAATCCACTATTGGCGCGTTGTTCGAGCCCCGCGATCGCTTCGGTCAGCACCGCCATGCGTTCGTCGATCATGGCCTCAAGCGCGCTCGGCGACAATAGGTGCGCGAACATCATGCGAAACAGAAAGTCGGAGCGTACCTTATCGGGCTCGGTCGGTTCGTCCAGGGCGTCGAGCAGAAACAATCGGCCGGTGGCTGTCAGGCTATAGACCTTTTTATCGGGTCGGCCTTCTTGGGTGTATTGGGTCACCGTGACCAGATTGTCTTTGAGCAGTTGCGCCAGCGCGGGATAGATCGAGCCGAAGCCAATTTCCTGAATATGGCCGAAAGGCCCGTCTTCGAAGGCCTTTTTAATCTCGTAACCGGAAGCGTCGCCGTGCGTCAAAACGCCGAGACAAAGGGTTTTCGTGTCCATAAATCGACCCTCTTTGGAAATTGCCTGAAAATATAACCATACATAGCATATCGAGTCACGAAGTATTTAGTGTGATATATATCGTTACGATATATTATAATGCAAGGCCTAGGCGGGCCACTTTGTGTAGCGGCCAGATTAAGGAGCGATAACGGGGATTTCCGCTGGCGTGCGTTCAGCAGATCGTCTTAAACGGTGAGCTTGTCTGCTAACAACTGACCTGGACCATCAAGCTGCGGGACGACCCCGAGACGGCGCAGCAACGCCCAAATTCCCGCTTGGTTGGTCGTGACAACCGGCTTGTTCAGTTCCTGCTCTAATTCGCCGGCGATGAGCATGCACGGCATATTGCCGCCGGGAATGACGATGGCCTCGGCGTCGCCATGGTCGGCTTGGTGCACCAGATCGCGCACCGTCTGATAGTCGGTCAGCGCGATCGAGAAATTGTCGGTCAGGCCGAGCCCGGTAATCGACACCACGTCGAATCCATTGGCGGTCATGAACGCCCGGCTAAGGTCGTTGACGTCCGCGACGAAGGGCGTGGCCATGGCAATTCGTTGGACGTCGAGCGCTATCAGCGCATCGATTATAGTTTGGGCGGCGGTCAGGGCCGGCTTCCCGCTGGCGCTTTCGATGCGTTGCTTTAAGGCCGCATCATATTCGAGCCCCAGTTGGAAACTGGCGGCCGTCAGGCAAAACAGGATCACATCGACTCGTGCTGTCGCCAGCAATTCCGACTGCCGTGTCACGTCTCGGTCCTGGCCGGCAAGACCTTCGGCGCTGACCTCGGTCATGCCTAAGCGCGCCGCATGCACGCTGACCGAAGCTGGCATGACGGCATTATATTCGGGCTCGACATTGGTATTTGACGATGGGATCAACAGGCCGACCCGATGCTTTATCGTTTCCGGTATGGCCATGGCTGAAACCGCCGCGCTCAAATCGGCGTCGAGAGCATATGCGGGATCGACCAGTTGTCGACGATGACGATCTTGCGGCGAAATTTGACAGCGTCGCCGTCGTGAACGACTTCGTCGATGTAAGTGCCGAAGCTGTAAAGGCTGCCGCTACCCTCGTTATCGGCCTGATACATGGTGTAGTTGGCTTCAACCGAATAGCCGCCATCGTCGGTTGTGTCTTTAACGCGCACGTTGGTGATCAAATGCTTGTCGGTGTGGACGCTATATTCGTTGGCCTGGCGCAGCGACACGATGCGGTCGCGCAGCATATTCTTGTTTTCACACAGCATCAGGGTCACCGGCAGGCCGAGTTCGGCATTCTCGCGCGGCACAATCTTGTAGACGCAGTCTTCGCTGAACAGCTCGAGCCAATCCTCCAGCCGGTCGTTGTCGAGGCAGGCGCCATAATCGGCGAACAGATCATCGATGGCAAAGCGGAGCTCGGCCGCGATCACCGCACTGCTCCTTCCGGTTCGATGTCCATGAGTTCGGCGTAATAGGACCAGAAACCGCGGATTGGCACGTCGTTTACCCGATAGGCGCGGTCGGATATTTCACCTTTGCCGCCGACTTCGATGACCGCCGCCGCGTCCGGGCCCTCATGACGGCTCGCCCGATGGGCGATCTCGATCGCCTCGGCGTCCTCCATCGACACCAAACCGCCGGGTCCGAACAAGTTGAGCTGGCGCAGCCGATGATCGGTCATGTCCGCATCGTCGTCGGCATAACCGAAATAGGTCCACACCAGATCGAATGCGTCGATGCCCTTTGATTGGACCTGGCGCGTCGCCAGCGAATTGTTGAGCTGCTGGAACGAGGCGTTGGGAAACATGGTGGAGATCGCCAGATTGCGGTCATCCTCATATTCCTGACGAAATTCGAGTAGCCGCGGGTCGCGCAAGGTCAATTTATCGCTGTTGAGTTGATGGTCGCCATAGGCTGCCTTGGCGTCGGCGTCGCTGTCGGAGCCGGCATGGGCGTAGGTGAGGTTATGGCGGTGGCGCGCGTCCATCTCCACGCCGCCCTTTTGGGTTGCCCGGTCGAGCCCGAATGTCACCAGAAATTCATGCAGCAGGCTGGCGTGGTAGGTGTCGCGCAAATTCTCCAGATAGAGCTTCCAGTTGCCGTGAATGGATTGGCGCTGATAGCCGAGGACACGCAGCGGCTTGCACATCAGCCGGCTGATATGGCCGCACATCATCGGCCCTAGATAATCTTCGATCGGTTCGGTCGCCGCCGAGAATGTGCCGAAAACGATGCCTTTGTAGCAGGCCACGCGCAACCGCCGCAGACTGTGCTCGGTCTTGTCGAAATCGTCGTCCATGCCGCCCTGGCCGCCGATACCGCGCTGGAACGGAATGCCGATCAATTCGCCGCTCAAATCGTAGCTCCAGCGGTGATAGATGCAGGTGTGCACCTTGGTATTGCCGTGCGCGTGGCGACACACGGCGGCGCCCCGGTGGGCGCAGCGGTTGACCATTGCGTGGATGGTACCGTCGCGGTCGCGGTTGACCAGAACCGGCGTGTCGCCGACCCAGGTGGTGCGAAAATCGCCGGGCTCGGGCATTTCTGCCTCGAGGCACAGATATGACCAGGTCGGCCCCCGGAATATCAGCTCCTGTTCGCGGGCATAGACGTCCGGATCGTGGTACAGCCAATAGGGGACACGCGAGTAATCGCTGCGTTGCCACTCAACATTTAACGACATGGAGCCCCCTTTTTCGCGGCGCTATTCCAGCAATACCGACACATTTGACGGCTGCCAGGCCAGATTTACCCGATCGCCCTCGACGACCAGGCGCGCGGCATCGGAATTGGAAACGTCGGATGTGAGCGCCACACCGTCATCGGTCCGGGTCTCGAAACGGAACATGCCGCCGAGATACATTTTCTCCGTCACCACCGCCGAACAGCCCGTGCCGTCCGATGTCCCCGGGTTGCCGTCCATCGTTACATCCTCAAACCGCAGGGCGACCGACACCGGTTGCGCGTCGGCCAATCCGGCGGGGGCGATACAACGGAATGTCAGGCCGTCGCACGCGATCAAGCATTCGCCGTTATCGTCGATGCGCGTGACCTGCCCATCGAACACGTTGGTGTGGCCGACAAAATCGGCGACGAAGCGCGTTCGCGGCGCTTCGTAAATATCTTCCGGGGTGCCGATTTGCAGAACATGACCCTGATCCATCACCGCGATGCGGTCGGACATGGCCATCGCCTCGCCCTGATCATGGGTGACGAAAATAAACGTGTTGCCCAACGATTTGTGTAGACGCCGCAATTCGTCCTGCATCTGTAGGCGCAATTGTAAGTCGAGCGCCCCCAACGGCTCGTCGAGCAATAGCACCGACGGGTCGTTGATCAGCGCCCGCGCCATGGCGACGCGCTGCTTCTGGCCACCGCTCAACTGATCGATCTTGCGCTCGCCATAGCCTTCGAGGCGAACCAAATCGAGCGCCTGATGGACTTTCTGCTTAATGACTTCGTCGCCCAGGCGCTTCATTTTCAAGCCGAACGAGACATTGTCGAGCACGTTCATATGGGGGAACAGCGCCAAATGCTGAAAGATCATGTTGGTGCTGCGCGCATAGGGCGGCGCACCGTATGTATCGACCCCGTCGATTAAAATTTGACCTTCGCTCGGTGTCTCGAACCCGCCGATCATGCGCAACAAGGTGGTCTTACCGCAGCCCGACGGACCGAGCAGCGAGAAAAACTCGCCGCGACGGATATCGAAGGACACATTGTCGAGCGCGGTGACTTCGCCGAACCATTTGGAG
>JABDJY010000329.1 GCA_013003285.1 Alphaproteobacteria bacterium
GCCCATCGTCATCTACCCGGAGGGCACACGGACCCAACCGGGTACCCGCCAGCCCTATCACCCGGGGATCGCGGCGCTCTACAGCGGCCTCGATCTGCCCGTTGTGCCGATCGCCCTCAACTCAGGCCTTTTCTGGCCGCGCCGCTCGGTTCAGATGAATCCAGGCACCATCACGGTCGAGTATCTGCCGCCACTCCCGCCCGGCGGTGACCGGCGTCAGTTCATGCGAAACCTTGAAGAGGCAATCGAAGGAACCTCCGAGCGACTGTATCGTGAGGCGCTAAGCCAATTTTTTCCTGAAAAAACAAAGGCTCATGAGGAATCGGCACCAGGTTGTGGATAACCTTGTGGAATTAAAGTGGCTCTAGCACCCATTCGAGAAACCACAGTCCTGATAAAGTAATCCCACGCCATTACTCCAACAGCCACGCCAAAGCGATGGAAAGCGTTAAGTTGCGGCCTATATAGTGCGGAGCAACCCCCGCAGGACCAACTTGGTGCTATAGTTTTGCTATATTCAGAACGTTAACCATAATTAATATTTCATTTGGATGACGGCTGTGATTCCTATCGCTGAGCATATCTGGGACATTAAGTACCGGCTAAAAGACGCCGCTGGCGCCCCTGTGGATAAATCCATCGCCGAGACTTGGCACCGGGTCGCCGACGCCTTGGCGACAGGTGAAGCCGATGGAGATCATCGGTCGGCAAAATTCAGCGAAGCTTTGACCGATTTCCGCTTCCTACCCGCCGGCCGCATTCTCGCCGGGGCTGGAACCGATCGAAACGTCACCCTATTCAATTGTTTCGTCATGGGTGCCGTGCCCGACGATATGGGGGGCATTTTCGAGCATCTGCGCGAAGCCGCGCTGACCCTGCAGCAGGGCGGTGGTATTGGCTACGATTTCTCCACATTGCGGCCCAAGGGCGCAGCCGTCGCCGGGGTTGGCGCGGACGCGTCCGGACCGGTCAGTTTCATGGAGGTGTGGGACGCCATGTGCCGCACCATCATGTCCGCCGGTCATCGGCGCGGCGCGATGATGGCGACCCTACGCTGCGATCACCCGGATATCGAAACCTTCATTACCGCCAAGCAGTCCGCCGGGCGGCTTGCCATGTTCAATCTATCGGTCCTGGTCACCGACGCCTTCATGGATGCGGTTCGCGATGATCAACCCTGGCCGCTCACATTCGACGGAAAGACTTATAAAACCGTCCAGGCGCGCGATCTGTGGCAGCAGATCATGCAGGCGACCTATGCCTATGCCGAACCCGGCGTCCTGTTCATCGACCGAATCAATGCCCAGAACAACCTCAATTATTGTGAAACCATCTATTCGACCAACCCGTGCGGCGAGCAACCGCTGCCGCCCTATGGCGCCTGCCTGCTGGGATCGGTCAATCTCGCCGCACTGATCCAATCACCCTTCTCCGCCGCCGCCGATCTCGACACACAAGCCCTCGCCGAGCTTGTTCGCACCGCCGTGCGGATGCTAGACAACGCCATCGAAGTATCTCAGTTTGCCCTGCCGCAGCAGCAACATGAAGCAGCCGCCAAGCGGCGCATCGGGCTGGGGGTAACCGGACTGGCCGATGCGCTGATCATGTGCGGGCTGCGCTATGGCAGCGAGGAGGCGGTCTCGAAGACCGAAGATTGGCTGCGTCTTCTTACCCGTGAAGCCTATCTGGCGTCGGCCGACCTAGCGGCGGAGAAAGGCCCCTTCCCGCTGTTCGACCGCGACGCCTATCTGGCCGGCGCTTTTGCCGCGAAGCTGGACGACGACGTTCGCGATGCCATCGCCCAGCACGGATTGCGCAACGGCCTGCTCACGTCGATCGCGCCCACCGGCACCATCTCGCTGTTGGCCGGGAATGTGTCGTCGGGCATCGAACCGGTCTTCAGCTTCGAACATACCCGCCACATCCTGCAACCGGATGGCAGCCGCACGTCGGTCGAAATCGCCGATTACGCCTATCGAACTTACCGCGAAATGTTCGGCGAAGACACCGCGCTGCCCGACGCCTTCGTCGATACGAGCGCGCTCAGCCCGCGCGATCATCTGGCGATTCAGGCGGCGGCACAAAAATATATCGACAGCTCAATATCGAAAACCATCAACTGCCCCGAAGACATTCCCTTCGACGAATTCCAGGATATCTACCGGCTGGCCTATGAGACCGGCTGCAAGGGCTGCACCACCTACCGGCCCTCCGAGCTGCGCGGCGCGGTTCTGGAACCGCGAACATCGGCGGCAACCGCCGCGCCGGCGGAAGGCGATCCATTCGAGTCCGGCGGCGTGGTCTATATGACCCAGCCGCTGGAACGCCCCGAAGCCCTGCCCGGCAAAACCTATAAGATCCGCTGGCCGGACAGCGATCACGCCATCTACATCACCCTGAACGACATCGTGCGCGACACCAGGCGGGTGCCTTTCGAGGTATTCATCAACTCGAAGAATATGGAGCACTATGCCTGGACCGTGGCGTTGACCCGCATGATCAGTGCTGTGTTCCGGCGCGGCGGTGATGTGTCGTTTGTGGTCGAGGAACTAAAAGCGGTGTTCGATCCGCGCGGCGGCCAGTGGATGGACGGCCATTACGTCCCGTCCCTGCTCGCGGCGATCGGCGAGGTGATCGAGCAGCATATGGTCGATATCGGTTTCCTGCCGGAGTCCCGCGAAGAGCGGCAGCGCATCCTGCATGAATATGCCAAAGCCGTTGGCGACAGTGAAATGCAAACGCGCCCACGGGCCGGCCGCGCCTGTCCCAAATGTGGCGAATTCGCCCTCACCCGCCAGGAAAATTGCGACGTCTGCACCGCGTGCGATTACTCGAAATGTAGCTGATCAAATAATCGAAGCGACGACGACCGTTCCCAAGGTCTGGCTCAGCGCGAATGCGACAGCAGCCCCTAACAGCATTGCCGCTACCCCGCTGGCCATATAGAGCCCCATCGACCGGCCGCCCATCGATCCCGCGATCCCCGCCTTGACAAGCGTATTGACGAATACCGCGATGAGAATGGCAGTGGCGACCGTATCGCTCGCGATATCATCGGCGCTCATTCGCGCCAATGACAGGCTAACCGCGTCGACATCAACCAGACCGGATACGGCGCTGAGTGCATAAATACCGGAGTCGCCCACCCAGACGTTGAGCGCGCGGGCGGCCACAAAGATTATCGCCAACAGGACCCCAAATTTCAGTGCCATTCCCAGCTCGAAGGGGTTGCGAATAACGTGTGCCGCACTGGTATCACCGGCGGTCGACAGAAATTCCTCGCGCACCAGTAGGGCAACCACGCCAAGTCCCCCAAAGGTCGCGCCGATCAACGGCCACGCCAATTGAACCGAAAGCGCGGGGTCGATAATTCCGATAATGATCAACACGCGTGGGAACATAACCGTCGACGCCAACAGAATTCCGCTGGCGAACAAAGATCTTTGCTTCGGTTCGTGCACCGCAAAGCGGGCAAAACTGATCGCCACCGCGGTTGACGAGGTTAGGCCGCCGCATAGCGCTGTCACGAGAATGCCGCGCCGCGGCCCGAATAATCG
>JABDJY010000334.1 GCA_013003285.1 Alphaproteobacteria bacterium
CTGGCGGGCTTCTCGGTCGGCGCCGTCGAACGCACCGGCCTGTTGCCGCGCGAAGACGACCCCGCCAAAGCCGGCGATGTGATCATCGGGCTGGCCTCGGACGGCCTGCATTCGAATGGCTATTCCCTGGTGCGCAAAGTGGTCGAGCATTGTGGCGCGGGGCTCGACGCGCCGGCGCCCTTCGACGCTGGCCAGAATCTCGACATCGCGCTGCTGCGACCGACCCGCATCTACGTCCGCTCCTGTCTTGCCGCTGTTGCGGGGGGTAAGATCAAGGCGCTGGCCCACATTACCGGCGGCGGTCTGTTGGAAAATATTCCCCGCGTCCTGCCGGCGGGATGCGGCGTCGAGTTGGACGGGTCGAGTTGGACCGCGCCGCCGGTCTTTGGCTGGCTGCAGGCGCAGGGAAACATTGCCGACTCGGAGATGGCGCGGACATTCAATTGCGGCATCGGCATGGTGGCGATTGTCGATGCGGGCGATGCGGCAGACACAGTCAAAGTCTTCACCGCCCAAGGCGAAACCGCCATGGCGATCGGCCGGGTGGTCGAGGCCGAAAGCCAAGCGGTCACCCTGCAAAATCTGAGCTCTGCTCTCAGCGCCGGTTAATCCAGAGCGATGGATAAGCTGAAATTAGGCGTCCTCATCTCCGGGCGCGGCTCCAATCTACAGGCGCTGATCGATGCCTGCGCGGCGGCGGACTATCCCGCCGAGATCGTCCTGGTCGTTTCCAACCGGCCCGACGCCATGGGTCTCGAGCGCGCACAGGCTGCCGGCATTGCCACCCGCATTATCGAGCATACCAATTATGGCGACCGGGAGAGCTTCGACCGTGACGTCGATGCCGCCCTGCGCGACGCCGGCGCGCAGCTGATTTGCCTGGCCGGTTTCATGCGTCTGCTAAGTCGTTGGTTCGTTGAGGAATGGCCCGACCGCATCGTCAATATCCACCCTTCGCTTCTCCCCGCCTTCAAGGGTACCGATTCCCATGCCCAAGCACTGGCCACGGGGGTGAAGCTTACCGGCTGCACGGTGCATTTCGTGCGTTCGGAAATGGACGCCGGACCGATCATCATGCAGGCGGCAGTGCCGGTTCTACCGGGCGACACCGAGGACAGCTTGGCGGCGCGCGTGCTGACCGCCGAGCACCAATGCTACCCGACGGCCATCCGCTTGATCGCCGAAGGCCGCGTTACGGTCGAAGATAATCGGGCGATCAATACCGACGGCAATATGGCGGCGCGCCCGCTTTATAATCCGCCGGCAGACTAATTGCCGCAGGCCGGCCCGGCTCCCTTTATTCGGCCACGGAACGACCCTTATAGTTATGTAAATGTTCGTCGCGTATTCGATGGGTATTAACACGAGGATAGGCCATGGCCGATTTTCAACAGGAACTACAAAACCGCCAGCTCGTTTGGTCGCGCTTCATTCGCGCTACTTTTTGGAGCGTGGGTGTCCTTGCGATCCTCTTTATCCTGATGTGGATATTTCTGGTTTAGGCGCTTGCGCGTTCCACAAAAAAGGCGCCCGAAGGCGCCTTTCATTGGATCCGCTGGATCGGTGATGTCGTCAGCCGACAATCTCGTCATCGGTGAAATAGAAAGCGATCTCCTCGGCCGCGGTCTCCGGACCATCGGAGCCGTGCACGGAATTAGCTTCAATCGATTCGGCGAAATCTTTTCGAATTGTGCCCGCGGCCGCTTCCGCCGGGTTGGTAGCGCCCATCACCTCGCGGTTGCGGGCAATCGCGTCCTCGCCTTCGAGCACCTGTACCACGATCGGTCCCGACGTCATGAAGGCCACCAGATCATTGAAAAACGGACGCTCGCGGTGGACGCCGTAAAATTCTTCGGCGCGTTCCTTGGTCAACCGGATCCGCCGCTGGGCGATAACGCGCAAGCCCGCCTCTTCCAGTCGGGCGATTACCTTGCCGGTAATATTGCGACGCGTTGCATCGGGTTTGATCATCGATAGGGTTCGCTCGACAGCCATGTGACTTAACTCCGTTGGGTTTGGTTTGATTTGCGAATGGGGGACCGGCGGGCGCGTTATATCGGTCGCTTGAGACCGGAGCAAGCGCGCCTTGATGGGATTCGGAATTTAGCTATCTGCCTTCTTTTCCCAACCGCCGTTGTCGGTTTTTTGCCAATAGGTTAGATCGTGTTTTTCCAGCGCTTTATAAGCGCGCCAACGTTCGCGAGCCTGCGCGACGGCATCGCCATCGCGCCCATCGAATAGGGTGCACACCAGATCATAATCGTCGACGGCATCTGAAATCCCGCCATCGGCCAGGAACAGAACCTTCGCCCCATTGGGGTTGTCGTCGCCGTCGGTCAACCAGATCGGCTGTAACTCCGCGGCGCCATCTGCCGCACTGCCATGGGGCAGAAACCCGCGATCGTTATAGGTCCATAAATGGGCGTTCAGATGCTCGACCCGCTCGGGCGACCCCACCATGACGATGGCGCGTTTGCCATCGCGCACCACGGTCCGCTCCAGCATCACCGGAAGGACGTCTTCCAGGGTTCGGTTGGTCAGATGATAAAAACGGATCTCCGTCACGCCTGCCCTGCCCGACCTACTTGCCTTCGTAATTATCGCGGACAAATCGGTCGAGCGCCCGCACGCCAAAGCCGGTTGCGCCCCGCGCCATCAGCGGGCGATCCGTATCGGACCAGGCGACACCGGCGATGTCGAGATGGGCCCAGTCCAGTCCGTTGGTAAACCGCTGGAGGAACTGCGCGGCGGTGATACTGCCACCCCAACGCGGACCGACATTTTTCATATCGGCGCGCGGCGTGTTGATTTGCTTGTCATAGGCGGGATCGAGCGGCAGGTGCCACAGCTTTTCGCCGACCGCCTTACCCGCGTTGATAATACCCTCGGCCAGCGAATCCTTGTTGGCGTACAGGCCGGCATATTCACGGCCTAGCGCCACCATGACGGCGCCGGTCAGGGTCGCCAGATCGATCATGGCATCGGGTTTAAAGCGCTTCTGGGTATACCAGAGCATATCGGCCAGAACGAGCCGACCTTCCGCATCGGTGTTGATCACCTCGATGGTTTGACCGGACATGGATTTGACAATATCGCCCGGCCGCTGGGCATTGCCGTCCGGCATGTTCTCCACCAAGCCGACGACACCCACCACATTGGCCTTCGCTTTGCGCCCGGCCAGCGCATACATGGCGCCGATGACCGTGCCTGCGCCGCCCATATCCCAAATCATGTCTTCCATACCGCTGGCCGGCTTGATCGAGATACCGCCGGTGTCGAATGTCACGCCCTTGCCGACCAGCGCGACGGATTTGCCTTTGGGCTTGCCGCCGTCCCAGCGCATCACCACGCATTGGGACTCTTGAACGCTGCCCTGGCCGACGCCGAGTAGCGCATGCATGCGCAATTTACGCATCTGCGCCTCGCCCATCACTTCGACTTTTACACCCAGTTTCGACAGTTTGCGGCATTGCGCCGACATCCATTTCGGCGTCTTCACGTTACTTGGCTCCGACACCAGATTGCGCGAAAACTCGACGCCATCGGCAATCGCCGCGAGCGGCGAATAACGCCGCCGCGCTACCGCCGGACGGGGCACCATGATGGTGAGAGAACGTACCGGGTCTTTCTTATTATTAGTGCCCGCCGCCCCTGTTTTGTATTTGTCGTAATCGTAGCTGCGCAGCTTGGCGCCATAGGCGAGATGCGCGGCCAAATCATCGAGGTCCGCCGGCGCCCCATCCGGCGCATCCATCAAAATAGTCGCATCCGATCCGCCCACCGCTTGGACCGCACGAACTACACCGGCGCCAAATGTCTGGGCATTCAGATCGCCGAACTCTTTTGCCTCGGCGGTCCCCACCAACAAGTAGCTAGCGTTCTTCCGGCCCGCCGGCGCCAGAACGGCAATATGTTCGCCGAGCTTGCCGGTAAATCGTGCCGCGGCGACCGCGCGCGACAAGGCGCCATCGACTTGTTTGTCGATGCGCACGGCCTGGCTGCTCAGTTTATTCTTCGCGCCGACACCCAACACGACAATTCCACGCGTAGGAACTTTCGGCTCTGCAAATGATATTTTCATGCCCAATCCTCTGACCCAACTTTGGCGGCGCAGGGCATGTGATGGCCTCTGCGGTGCACTGGAAGCGATACCTTCGTGTAGAT
>JABDJY010000361.1 GCA_013003285.1 Alphaproteobacteria bacterium
ATGGCGGCACCGAGATGGGGCAGGGCTTGTTCACCAAAGTGGCCCAGGTGGTCGCCTCGGTGTTTCAGATCGATTTGGATAACATCAAGATATCCGCGACCCGCACCGACAAGGTGCCCAACACATCGGCGACGGCGGCGTCGGCCGGGTCCGACCTTAACGGTATGGCCGCCTTCAACGCGACCAACATTATCAAGGCGCGCATGGCCGAAGTGGCGGCGAACCATTTCGGAGCCAGCGTCGACACAATCGAGTTTCGCCAGAACCGGGTCTATGCCGGCAATGAGAGCTTGTCGTTTGCCGAGTTGGCGCAACGCACCTGGGATGAGCGGGTCTCGTTATCGGCGACCGGCTTCTACAGCACGCCGGGGCTTCATTGGGATGCCAAGTCGATGATCGGCAATCCCTTTTACTATTACACCTACGGTGCGGCGGTGTCGGAAGTGGTCATCGATACGCTGACCGGCGAGAGCCGGGTATTGCGCATCGATATTCTGCAAGATTGCGGCAACTCGCTGAACCCGGCGATCGATCTCGGCCAGATCGAAGGCGCCTTCGTGCAGGGGCAGGGATGGCTGACATCGGAAGAATTGGTCTGGGATGAGGGCGGTCGTCTGATGACCCACGGGCCGTCGACCTACAAGATTCCGGGCAGCCGTGACGTGCCGCCCATCTTCAATGTCCATCTTCTCGAAGACGCGCCCAACCGCGAAGCGACGATTTTTCATTCCAAGGCGGTCGGCGAACCCCCCCTGATGTTGGCGCTATCGGTTTGGCTGGCGATTCGCGATGCGGTTTCGCGGGTGGCGGATCATCGTCATTTGCCGCATCTCGATGCGCCGGCGACGCCGGAGGCTATCCTCATGGCGGTCGATGACATTAAAGAACGCGACACTCATAACAATAATTCAGTGAAGGTGTGACGGTCGGATATGACGGATACTCCTAGATTAGAACTGATCGGCATCACCAAGGCCTATCCGGGTGTTGTGGCGAACAACAATGTCAGCCTCCGAGTCATGCCGGGTGAGATTCACGCGCTTCTGGGCGAGAATGGCGCTGGGAAAAGTACTCTGGTGAAGTTCATCTACGGGGTCCAAAAAGCGGATTCCGGCATTCTGAAATGGGAAGGCGAGGTCACCGATATTCCCAATCCCAATGTGGCGCGCAAGTTGGGCGTTGGTATGGTCTTCCAGCATTTCTCCCTATTCGACGCCATGACGGTGGAAGAGAATATTTCTCTGGGCATAGCGCCGGAACTGGCAAAGTCCGGGCTGACCCAGCGGATCATCGATATTTCCACCCAATACGGCCTGCCGCTCGAGCCCGACCGTTATGTGCACACCCTATCGGTGGGCGAGCGCCAGCGGATCGAGGTGGTGCGCTGTCTGCTTCAGGACCCGCAATTGCTGATCATGGATGAACCGACCTCGGTGCTCACGCCGCAGGAAGTCGAGGTTTTGTTCAGGACACTGCGCCAACTGGCGGCGGACGGAGTCTCGATCCTCTACATCAGCCACAAACTCCAGGAAATCAAAGACTTATGCCATACGGCGACGATCATGCGCATGGGTGAGGTGGTCGCGGATTGCAATCCCGCTGAAGAAACTCCGCGCAGCATGGCCGAGATGATGATGGGCGGAAACCTGACCCCGCCTGAACGGACCGGCAAGGCCGTTCCGGGAGAGCCACAGCTGATTGTTAAGGCCCTCAATGTCGCCTCGTCCCACAGCCATGGCACTGACTTGAAGGATATCGATTTCCAGGTTCGTGCCGGCGAAGTGCTTGGGATCGCCGGAATTGCCGGTAACGGTCAACAAGAATTGATGGACGTTTTGAGTGGTGAAGTGCTCGTGAGCGACCCTGAATCGATTATCATTGATGGCAATCCGGTGGGCGCGTCGGGACCGAACCAGCGCCGCTCGGTGGGAATGACCTTTGTGCCCGAAGAACGTCTCGGCCACGGCGCCGTTCCGCAAATGTCGTTATGGGAAAATGCTTTCCTGTCCGGCGCAACACGGATGAACCTGTTGAACAACGGATTTATGCGGATCAAGCAATCGGAAGAATATGCCGCGACGATTGTCGAAGAATTCCGCGTGAAGACGCCTGGCATCGCCAACGTCGCCGAGAGCCTCTCCGGCGGTAATCTGCAAAAATTCATCATCGGCCGGGAGATATTGCAGAAACCCGGCATCATCATCGCCTTGCAACCGACCTGGGGCGTCGATGCGGGTTCAGCCGCCGCCATCCGCCAATCCTTGATCGATCTGGCGGCGAACGGCGCCGCGGTGTTGGTGATATCTCAAGATTTGGAAGAGCTGTTCGAGATCGCCGACCGGCTGTCGGTGATCTGTGAAGGTCGATTATCGCCGGGGCGAAATACCGAAGAGGTAAATGTCGAGGAAATCGGTCTGCTCATGGGGGGCATTTCAAGCGAGCCCATAACCGAGGTTGCAGCTCATGCTGATTAGATTAGAACCGAGGGCCGAAGCCTCTCGCGCCATGGTCTACCAATCGCCGCTGATTGCCGTCGTGCTGACGTTGATTGCCGGGATGATCATGTTCCGGATCATGGGTACCGATCCGCTTCAAGCCGTACACGCGTTTTTTATCGAGCCTATTTCAACGTTGGACGGCGTCGCGGAGTTACTGGTCAAAGCCACGCCTTTGATTTTGATAGGCGTAGGTCTATCGCTCGGTTTTCAGGCAAATATCTGGAATATCGGCGCCGAAGGTCAGCTTACATTGGGGGCGATTTTTGGCGGTGTCGTGGCGTTGGCCTTTTTCGACGTCGAGAGCGTATTTCTGCTGCCGGCAATGCTGATTGCGGGAATTATCGGTGGCATGTTGTGGGCGGCGGTTCCGGCGTTTCTTAAAGCCCGCTACAACACCAATGAAATCCTCACCAGTTTGATGCTGGTCTATGTTTCATTTTTGCTCCTGAGCTTTCTCATAACTGGACCCCTGAGAGACCCTGACGGGTTCAATTTTCCGGAATCGAGATTGTTCCATGACTCAGCCGTGCTGCCCATAATTCTCGAAGGCACGCGTCTCCACATCGGATTTTTAGTGGCCTTGCTGTTCGCTGTTTTGGCCTGGCTCATGATCGTCAAGCACA
This sequence comes from Alphaproteobacteria bacterium, assembly GCA_013003285.1. Classification (GTDB taxonomy): domain Bacteria; phylum Pseudomonadota; class Alphaproteobacteria; order UBA6615; family UBA6615; genus JABDJY01. The sequence goes on from JABDJY010000361.1 coordinate 3,122, forward strand.
TTATCGGGTTCCAAATAAAAGTGATCGGCATGGCGCCGGCCGCCGCAAGCTTCGCCGGCTTCAAAGAAAAGAAATTGATTTGGTTGACCCTGCTGATCAGCGGCGGTGCGGCAGGGCTCGCCGGCGCCATTGAAGTGTCCGGACCGATCGGCCAGGTCATTCCGGTGGTTTCGCCCGGTTACGGTTTCACCGCGATTATCGTCGCCTTCTTGGGGCGCTTGAATCCGGTCGGCGTTATTTTGGCCGGCATCCTAATGGCGCTGACTTATCTCGGTGGCGATTCCGCACAGATCACCATGAATTTGCCCAACGCCGTTACCGGTGTGTTCCAAGGCATGCTGCTGTTCTTCCTGTTGGCGAGCGATGTTCTCATCCGGTACCGGATCAGGCTGGGCGCGCTTCGTGTGCGAGAGGTGACGCCGCGACAGGAGGGCGTGACATGATCGACTTTGTTGTTCTCGTTCTTCTAACCATCATTACCGCATCGACGCCTTTGGTGTTTGCCGCGATTGGTGAAATTGTCGTCGAGAAGGCCGGTGTCTTAAACCTAGGTGTCGAGGGCATGATGATTGTTGGCGCCATTGGCGCCTTTGCGGTCGCCGTCACGACCGGAGATGCGACCCTGGCGATACTTGCCGGGGCATTGTCGGGTCTGGTGTTGGCGTTCATTTTCGGATTCCTGACCCTATATCTTCTGTCCAATCAGGTGGCGACGGGATTGGCCCTGACCCTGTTCGGTATCGGCTTTAGCGCGTTACTGGGCAATGGATTTGTCGGCCAAACCTATGGTGGCCTGCCGCATCTGGACATCCCGATCTTGAGCGATTTGCCAATCGTCGGTCAGCTTATTTTTGGCCAGGACATTCTGGTCTATTTATCGGTCGTCAGCGCTATTGGCGTTACATGGTTTCTCGGTCGTACCCGATGGGGGTTGGCGGTGCGTGCGGTCGGCGAAAATCATGATGCGGCCCATTCCATCGGATTTTCGGTCGCTTTGATCCGGATGGGCGCGGTGCTGTTCGGCGGCGCCATGGCCGGGCTGGGCGGCGCTTATTTGTCGTTGGCACACACACCGCTGTGGGTCGAAAATATGACCGCTGGACGCGGCTGGATTGCGCTGGCCCTGGTCGTCTTCGCATCTTGGAAGCCCTGGCGCGCCTTCTTTGGCGCCTACCTATTCGGCGGCATCACCATTATTCAGCTCCACGCGCAGGGATTTGGGCTGGATGTACCTTCACAAATTTTGTCGATGCTGCCTTATCTCGCGACGATCGTCGTGCTTGTCTTGATCTCACGGGATGATTCGCGGTTGCGGCTCAGTGCTCCTGCCTGTCTGGGCCGAAGTTTCCATGCGTCAGGATGAGAATAAGAACTTAAAACTTAAACAGAGGAGAGATCATGAAAAGGTTTAACAAATTAGCTTCGTTGACGGCCGTCGCACTGGCGACCGCAACGATGGCGATGTCGGGCGGCGCCCAAGCGCAGTCCGATCCGCTGAAAGTCGGCTTCGTTTATGTCGGCCCGATCGGTGACCATGGCTGGTCGTACGAGCACAACCAAGGCCGCTTGGCGCTAGAGAAGGAATTCGGCGATAAGGTGCAGACCACCTTCGTGGAAAAAGTGCCGGAAGGCGCCGATGCCCAGCGCGTCATCAATCAGCTCGCGACTTCGGGGCATGACCTGATTTTCACCACGTCCTTCGGCTACATGAACCCGACATTGCGGGTCGCCAAGAACCATCCCGACGTGCATTTCGAGCATGCGACCGGGTTCAAGCGTGACAAGAACGTCGCCACCTATTCGGGGCGCTTCTACGAGGGCCGCCACGTAGCCGGTCTGATCGCCGGTAAAATGACCAAGACCAATACCATCGGCTATGTGGCGTCGTTCCCGATTCCGGAAGTCATTCGGGGCATCAACGCCGTCGCGATCGCGGCGCGTTCGGTCAATCCCGACGTCAAGATCAAGGTGGTTTGGGTCTCGTCCTGGTTCGATCCGGGTAAGGAAGCCGATGCGGCGAAGACCATGATCGACCAAGGCGTCGATATCATCATGCAGCACACGGATTCACCGGCGCCGATTCAGGTGGCCGAGAGCCGCGGTGTGTGGGCCGTCGGACAAGCGTCGAACATGAGTGCGTTCGGATCGAAGGCGCATTTGACCGCGATCATCGACAATTGGTCGCCATACTATGTGGCGCGCACCAAGGCGGTTTTGGATAAAACCTGGGATTCCACCGACACATGGGGTGGTTTCAAGTCGGGCATGGTGCAGATGGCGCCGTATAACGAGGCGATCCCCGCCGATGTGGTTGCGCTCGCCGAGACCGCGCGCAAGGGCATCATCGATGGTTCCGTTCACCCGTTCGCCGGTCCGATCAAGGATCAATCCGGTAAAATCGTTGTGCCGGCTGGTGAAGTGGCGTCCGATGGCATGCTGTTGGGCATGGATTTCTACGTCGAAGGCGTCGACGGTAAAATTCCGAATTAAGACCGCGGTTATCGTTAGAAGAGGGCCCGCTCCGCTTGCCGGGGCGGGCCCTTTTTTTGCCCAAGATTTGATGTCAGTTATTATTCCGCAAACCAGTCGCGCCAGGCCGGCCAGTCGCCGATCATGTCGGCGATAAGCTGGTATCCGTCGCCGGTGGCGTGGACCCCGTCGCAGTCGCGCTGGCTCTGGGCCCAGGCCGGGTTGGCTTGCAGGGCCTCGAAGACGTTCAAATAAGGCACGTCCAATTCAGCACACAGATCCGCGGTCTGGCTGTTCAGTTCGGCGATGCGCGCGTTGGTGTAGTGATACGCGATACCGTTGGGGAAGATGTAGGGCTGCATGTCGTCGATGATCGGGACCGGCCCGACGATCAATGTGGGTAGCCAGCCGCGGGCTTCGTCGATTATGGCGCGGGCGTTGGCGAGCGACTGCTCCAGCGGCACGCGGATGCCGACGCCGCTTTCCTCGGCGGTATCGTTGAGCCCGAAAGACATGATCAGACGGCCGTTAACATGGTCGGGCAGGCGCACATCGCATTCGCTGCGCCAGCGTGGGCGGACCATCTCGGAGGTGTCGCCGCGCACGCCCATATTGTACAGGATAACGTCGTGACCGCCATCGGTCTCGGCGATGCTCAACCGGCCCGGCCAGCCGAGAAACCCCGTGTCGCCGCTGCCTACGGTAATGCTGTCGCCCACAAAGCAAATGCGCAGTGTTGCCATTCTGAGTTCTCCCCCCGAGATTGTTTGCCCGATGATACACCGGCGACGCCAAAAATCTGGCGAATTCGGCACAAATAGCGCCAGACATTTTGCCGTGAGACGACCGTGATTGGCTGGATTTTGCCTCTTTTTGGCCTATTTCAACATCATACCGGCGGTGATTCGTCCCGCCGCTTACGACCCGAAAATTTCTGGTTTCCTGTGGTTTTCTGCGACGGTGTCGCCGCCGGAATGCGGCCTTTGACGATACCGTCGATCGTCGCGCAGCTAAGGGCATTTTTCTTGACCGAGAGAGGAGGTTACAGATGTTTATGCATTCCACAAGAACCGCCAGGACCACACTGGGCGGCTTTATGGTTGTGCTGGCAATGTTGACCTCCATCGCATTCGCCAGTGGAACAGCACACGCTCAGTCGGGCTGTGAGGCCCGTAAGAGCTTGATCGAGAAATTCGATAAGGGATATGGCGAAAGCCCGATTGCCGTCGGGTTGGCGTCGACGGGCAATCTGCTCGAGGTGCTGATTTCCGCCGATGGCACATGGACGATTCTGATTACCCGCCCGGATGGTATGACTTGTATCGCCGCGGCCGGTGACCATTGGCGGATGATCGAGAAGCTGAAGGTCGCGGGTAAAAATAGATAGATGTCAGGTGTTTAGGAGCGTGAATTGCGGTAGTGAGCGAAGATGGCATTCGCGCCTCGAAAGCCGCCAAATGCCAATACCAACGCCACGGACACGATCAAAAGATTAAAACTGTAAATGCCGTTCAAGATCACGGCGAACAGCACTTCGATGAGGACTTCGAAGATTGCTAATATAAAAATTGCGCTGCTGGCGATCCGCGACCGGCGATAGGCAAGCAAGCTGAGAAGAACGAATAAAAATCCAATCCCCACCTTCACCAATGCGGGCCCGACCAATGGCGTGGCGGACAAGGTCCAAGTGCCGCCCAACAAGCGGTTCAGGGCTAAAATCGTGCCCGCGACCCAGCTATTGCCAGCGGCGTCCCAAGCCCGATCGGGCGTATCTGTTAGCGGGTAAATGATCCGCTGAACAAGCGCAGGAATATCCACGGCGGCGCTGTCTCCGATTATGAGTCCGCGCGGCGGGCGCGAATTATTTCAATGTACCATTAGGCCGCGTTCGCGACACGGTGCCAAGCAGTGATTGCGCTGTGAAACAATTTAGAGCAAACCCCACATAGCTTCTAGGATTCGAACCTAGATTTTCGCTGTCGGCGACGGCATGAAGGGCGTGATGTTCGACATTGTTCAACATTATTGGCCATATGCGGCGACGAGTATTGTCGTCGCCGTGACGGTCGTGCTGTCGGCCTCGGTCATTCTGTATAAGCGCAATGAGCGCGCCGCGATCGCCTGGGTCGGCCTCATTCTGCTGTCGCCCCTCATCGGTTCGATCGCCTACCTGCTGCTCGGCATCAACCGTATCCGGCGACGTGCGGTCCGGGTCCGGCCGCATGCGGTTGGGCAAACCGCGCTCCGGTCAAATTCTGCAACGACGAGCTGCAGCGATTCGAAATCTGGCCAATCGGATCCCGGCGCGTCGGGTGAGATCGGCTTACATCGTGAATTGACCCGACTAACCGATGCGCTGACGACCAACCGGCTCACGCCGGCAAACACCATAACGCCGCTGGTCAATGGCGATGCGGCTTATCCCGAGATGGTCGGCGCCATAGACGGGGCAC
>JABDJY010000389.1 GCA_013003285.1 Alphaproteobacteria bacterium
CGATTACGGCAAACTCGAAGGCTATTGGTTTACCGACATTGGGCCGCTTAATCAGGTGATGCATCTGTGGAGCTATACCGACATGGCCGAGCGCGACCGGCTGCGCAAGGAGCTTGGCGCGCTCGACGCTTGGACCAAGGAATATGTGCCCGCCATCCGGCCGCTGATCATTAATCAAGAATTGCGCTTCATGGAAGCGCACCGTGAATTCGAGACACCGGCCGAGGGCGGTAATTTCTACGAATTCCGCAACTATCACCTGAAGCCGGGCACGGCGGGTGAGTGGATGAAGAAATTCGTCGGTGTGATGCCGACCCGCGAGAAATATTCCAAGAACCTCTGCGCCTGGATCACCCAGTCACCCAATCCCAACGAGGTCTGTCATCTATGGGCTTATAAGGACACCAATGAGCGCAAGGCGGCCCGCGACGGGGTCATGGGCGAACAAGCTTGGCTCGATTTCGCCGCCTATGGCACCACGGTGCTCGAGGACATGCACTCAACCATGATGTGGCCGGCGAGCTTCTCGCCCCGGCAGTAGCCCGGTAGTAGACGGTGTCGATGGATGATTTGGATGCGGTGATCGCCGATCTGGTCATCGCCAACCGGATATTGGGCCGCGAAGGCGTCTGCGACGCCTTCGGCCATATCAGCGTGCGCCACCCCGATCAGCCGGATCGTTATCTGCTGTCTTGCTCGCGTGCACCCGAATTGGTGAGCGCCGAGGATATCATGGTCTTCGCGTTCGATGGGACGGCGGTCGATGCGAACGGCCGCAAGCCCTATCTCGAGCGTTTCATCCATGGCGCGGTCTATGAGGCCCGTCCGGAAGTCCAATCGGTGGTCCACAATCACGCCACCGGGGTCATTCCCTATAGTGTTACGGGGACGCCGTTGCGGCCGATCCAACACACCTTCGCCCGGATCGGCCAGGAGATTCCGGTGTGGGACATCCACGACCGGTTCGGCGACACCAATATGCTGGTCACAAATATCGAGCAGGGCCGCGATCTGGCGACCTGCCTGGCCGACAATGTGGCGGTGCTGATGCGCGGCCATGGCTGCACGGTCACCGCGCCGTCGATCGCCGAGGCCGTGCTGACCTCGATTTATCTGCAGGTGAATTCGCAGTTGCAGATGGACGCCATGCGCCTGGGCGAGGTGACCTATCTGACGCCGGGTGAGGTCGATGCCAGTTCGCAGGCTAATCAACCCAAATCGGGATCGGAACGGGCCTGGGAATATTACAAGGCGCGGGCGCGCGATTAGCGCCCTCGCACATTATTTACCGATCGGAATTCTTCCACGAGTCGCGTATCGTCGCAACCGGTGGACTAGCCGGAAATTCGGTAAGTCGATTATTTATCAAATAATTAGAGACAGTTCGGGCGCAGCAATCCGTTGCCTGATAGGGGCGGAGGCGGTTGTCTTTGGCCGAAAGGACTATGGACGATTGCGGCGCTGGAATTGACAATATTGGACAAGGCCCGTACCACATGCCGGTCTTGTAGAAGACTAGGAAGGACACGAGAAGCCTTCGAAGATAGGAAAACTCCATTGGGGTATTTGATCGTCATATTGCTGCGCTGTTGGCGGGCGATATGGTTGAACGAAATCAATCACCGAACAGACAAATGGGAGGTCATGGTGAAGTTAAATTTTAAATCATTAACCGGGTTGGCATCGGCGGCAGTAGTTGCCGGCGGCGTACTCGCCACGGGTGGTGCGGCCCAAGCCGACACCATCAATATCCGTATCGCGTCTGGTCATCCGCCGACCGTGGTTTATGCCGGCTTGATGAAGAGTTTCTTCCAAACCGAGCTGAAAAAGGCCGTCGAAGCGAAGACCGACCACACGGTCAACTTCATCGAAGGCTATAGCGGCTCGATCGTGAAGGTGTTCGATACCTTCGAGGGCGTGCAGAACGGCGTCGTCGACATCGGCGGCTTCTGTTACTGCTTCGAGGCTTCCAAGCTGCCCATGCATGCGTTCCAGATCATGTTGCCCTTCGGCACCATGGATCCGGTGCAGAGCGTTGCCGCCGCAGCGGACATCTATGAGCAGTTCCCGAGCTTGGCCGAACGTTTCCAGGGTTTCGACCAGACACTCCTCGCCATCATCGGCGACGGCGGCTACAACCTGGGTACCAACTTCGAATGGAAGACCCTCGACGACCTCAAGGGTCATAAGATCCTCGGCGCCGGCCTCAACCTGAACTGGATGAGCCAAGCCGGTGTCGGCATTGTGCCGGTTACCGACGGTCTGCCCGGTTGGTATCAGAAGATCAAAACCGGTGTTGCTGAAGGCGGCATCATGTTCCCCAGCGCCTGGGGCAAGACCTTCGGTCTGTGGGAAGTTGGCAAGTACTACACCACCATCGGCTTCGGTTCGATCACCTGGCACGCACTGAACGTCAACAACCGCTTCTGGGCGAGCCTGCCGGCTGAAGTCAAGCCGATCATCCAGGAAGTCGCCAAGCGCTACCA
>JABDJY010000399.1 GCA_013003285.1 Alphaproteobacteria bacterium
CCATCGCCGGCGTGTTGGGCGGCTATCTGATGGTTTATCCCAGCGCCCGTCTGTTGGTTCTCGCCTTCGGTTTCATCCCCCTGCGCCTGCCGGCGCTGTTGGTGATCGGCGCCTTCTTTGCGCAAGACGTGTTGTGGGGCATCACCGGCGCGGCGGCGGTGCAGGGCGTCGCGGTGTTTGCCCATATCGGAGGGTTTATCACCGGTATTGTCCTGGTGATTTTGCTCAAACGGGCGCACATCCCCCTGTGGCATCGCCCACCGGGTCCGTGGAATTAAAACGCGCCTCTAGAGGCCCTCCACGAGCACGATATTGGAGTCCGACGCATTCGTGCGAACTGTCAGAAGTGGGTTGTAAGCTTCTGATTTATAAAATTTATATGCCGCTTCTATATCGGAAAAACCGACAATCACCATACGGTCGAGGTCCGTACCGCCTTCGGCCGCCTCGCACTTGCCGCCACGGGCCAGATAGGCGCCGTCATGGTCTGCAATGACGCCGGGCACCTGGCCGGCATATGTCTTGTAGGCGTCCGCATCGGTGATGCGGACATTACCGAGAACATAGCCGTGCATATTTTCAGAACTGGGCGTATTGGGCACACCCTCGATCAGCCAAATATGCGATGTCGTAGTGCGGTGGCGGATCGCCGCGATGGGCTGATATTCGGGGTCGGCGAGAAAGGCTTGAATGGCGCCATAGTCGGGGAATTCCAGTACCACAACCCGTCCGGTTGGCCAGCTACCCTCGGTCACATCGGCGGTTCCGCCGCGTACGATATACCTGCCGCTATGCTTGGCAATGAATGCCGGGACTTTCTCGCGATATTCCGTGTACCCGTCCGGGTCATGAATATCCATCATGGCCATCATGTAAGCGCTCATCTCGATCTTCCTTCGTTTGGGCGGCAAATTCGCAGCGCGATGATATTCGCCTTTACCGCCGGGAGGAAGCGGCGTAGCGGCGGATTTGTTTTGCCCGCTGCATTGCCGTAAGACTTGCTGACCATGGCGCGTAAACACGATACCGACCGCAAGCCGTCCACTTTGGCGGCGCAGGCGATGGGCTGGCTCGATCCGGCGAGCAACGGGGTCATTCCGTCAATTCAGCCCTCCACCACCTATGCCCGCGATGAGAACTACGAAAAGGTCGCCGGATACGGTTATACGCGCGACGAAAACCCCACCTACGTACAATGCGAAGCGCTGCTGGCCGCCCTGGAAGAGGGACACGAAGCCCGGCTCTTTGCGTCGGGTATGGCCGCAGCGACAACGGCATTGCTCGCTCTATCGCCCGGCGATCATATTGTGGCGCCCACGGTGATGTATTTTGGCTTGCGAAAATGGTTGCTCGAAGTGGGTGCCCATTGGGGGTTGGAAGTCGATTTCGTGCGGCCTGGCGACATCGACGCCATCGCCGCGGCAGTCCGGCCGGGCATAACAAAACTGGTATGGATCGAGACACCGTGCAACCCGACCTGGGAGGTTACCGATATTGCCGCCGCCGCCGATATCGCCCACGGGGTCGGTGCGAAGCTGGCGGTCGATTCCACGGTGGCGACGCCGGTTCTCACCCGACCGCTGACCTTGGGGGCCGATTTGGTCATGCATTCGGCGACCAAGTTCCTCAATGGCCATAGCGATGTCTTGGCCGGGGTTTTGGTGACGCCGCGCGACGATGATTGGTGGCAGCGGATCCATTCCCTGCGCCACCAGAACGGCGCCATGCTGGGACCGTTCGAGGCCTGGTTGCTATTGCGCGGCATGCGCACGCTTTATTTGCGGGTCGCGCGCGCGTGCGAAAGCGCACTCGCCATCGCTAACCATTTCGACGGCGATCGGCGGCTGGTAGAGGTGCTCTACCCGGGCCTGCCGGCGCATCCGGGCCATAGGGTTGCAGCGGCGCAGATGAATGGCGGTTTTGGCGGGGTGTTATCGATCCGCGTCGAGGGCGGGGCCGAGGCCGCCCTCGCGGTCGCCAAGGCGGTCAAATTATTCGCGCCAGCAACGTCCCTGGGCGGTGTCGAAAGCCTGATCGAACACCGGGCGACGGCAGAAGGGCCGACGAGCCCGGTTCCCCCCGACTTGTTGCGGCTTTCCGTCGGCATCGAAGACGCCGACGATCTGATTGCTGATCTGGAACAGGCGCTGGGCGCCTGAGCGAAGGGCCTTAAGCGGTCGCGCGAACCTTAGCGGTCTCGGCGCCATCTTCGGCATCTCGGAAGGGGACAACGGTTTGGGCGTTGCCGGGCAACAGTTCGGCCAGTTCACGACGGGCGGCTTCCAGAGCAGCCATCTCGCGGGCATCGTCGCGATCGAAAACCTGAATGCAACTTAGTTTAATTTCGACAAGATCATTTAGCGTTTCGATCGTGCGTTTGGACAAACTCGCCATCGTTTCTACTCCCCAAGAAAAATCATCCCCGTCGATCCGGGCTCAATAAAGTGACGATAGTGGGGCGTTTATTTAAATATGGTTAAAATTTTAACGAACATTAGAAAGGTATGCATGTCGGCGCCGTCGTATCTGCGCCGTTAACGAAGCGTAAAACACGTTCCGTCTATTTTGTATGGGAAAGAAAACGCTAGGGGTTCGCGAGGCGCGGCCCGAATGAGGATGGTTTGATGCCCGATTCCACTGAAGCCGTAATCGATAGTCCCGCGCGCGGCGTGGAAGACATTGCGTCGGAAACCGGAACGCCGACGCATAATCGTCGGTTGAGCGATAAAGTACTCGCCGCGTTCAATCACGCCTATGCCGTGGGCCAAATCGACGTTGCCGCAAATCTGCGCGAAATTCTCGCCAAACTCGAACGCGATCGTGTCATCGCCCATAGTCAACGCAAGGCGAACCCCGTCGCGTTGAGCCATGCCGATCTCTGGGTCAACTTCGTTGAGGCGCGTAATGATTACCGCGAGGCCTGCGATGACGAGGCGCTCGATAGCGAAGCTGTTGCCCGCGTTCTCGACCGGATGAAAGAGGCCTATCGGAGCTGGAGCACTTTCTAGCCCCCCGTTCGACGCGCTGCATTGACAGCCCCCACCTGCCTGAGTAACAACCCTCCCCGCATACGTCGTGACGACCCACTCTAGTGCGGAGGGGTGGCCGAGTGGCTGAAGGCGACGGTTTGCTAAATCGTTATAGGGTTAACGCTCTATCGAGGGTTCGAATCCCTCTCCCTCCGCCAAAAATCCCCATAACATACTGTTATTGCTTGGATATATATTCCGGCTTGTTTCGTACCCACAATAGGGACCACAAAAGGGCCGCCATTGGCGTCTAATGCTGCGGGGATAGGCCGACACAAGCGAACGCCGGTTTGATCGGCAACGAAGTCGTACAGCGCACGTTCTTCGGAATCTAATTTATGCATTTTCTAAAATCTCCATTCGCGCCGCCGGTGCCGGAATCAAAAACGCGCACCGGTGGCTTGCTAATTTTCAAGCCATTCGGGGCGCGTCGGGCCGCTCGGGGCCGTCCTGCCGCTTTGCCTGTCCGGTTTTCGGTGATGC
>JABDJY010000422.1 GCA_013003285.1 Alphaproteobacteria bacterium
CGGTGGCCGAAGCCCATCAGCCGGAAGGGGTCGTTCTTGTCCTTCGCCCGCTCGATAAATTCGGGGATGCGCTCCTTGCTGCCGATTTCCGCCAACATGGCCAAGACGGCCTCATTGGCGCCGCCATGGGCCGGACCCCAGAGGGTGGCGATACCAGCGGCGATACAGGCAAACGGATTGGCGCCCGACGAACCGGCGAGCCGCACCGTCGATGTCGAGGCGTTCTGCTCATGGTCGGCGTGTAGGATAAAGATACGGTCCAGCGCCCGGGCTATGGCCGGGCTGGCGACATAGTCCTCGGCCGGAACGCCAAAGGTCATGTGGAGAAAGTTTTCCGCGTAATTCATGTCGTTGCGCGGATACATGACCGGTTGGCCCATGGAGTATTTATACGCCGCCGCTGCCATGGTCGGCATTTTGGCAATCAGACGATGGCACGCGATCAACCGCTGCGCGGGATCGGAGATATCGGTCGAGTCATGATAAAACGCCGACATGGCGCCCACGACGCCGATCATAATTGCCATCGGGTGGGCGTCGCGGCGGAACCCGCGATACAGATACTGCAATTGCTCGTGGATCATCGTGTGGTAGGTGATGGTGTGCTCGAAATCCGCCATCTCGGTCACATTCGGCAGTTCCCGGTGGAGCAGCAGGTAGCACACTTCCAGGAAAGAGCTCTTCTCGGCGAGATCCTCGATGGAATAACCGCCATGGCGCAGGATGCCGACTTCGCCGTCAATATAGGTGATCGCAGAATCGCAGCTCGCCGTCGAGGTATAGCTGGGATCGTAAGTGAACATGCCGGTCTGCGCGTAAAGCTGGCGCACATCGATCACCCGCGGCCCCTCGGTGCCGTCCAATACTGGCAGCTCGACCGTTTGCCCGGTGCTGTTAATCGTGACGGTTACGGTATCGCCGGATTTCGTATCATTCATGTCTCTCACATCCCTACTGCGCCAGCACTCTAATGGGGCTAGCGGGCATCTTGGACCCATTAAATTATGTTGCGGCGCACTCTAATTGCCAGGACGCCGAAGAGCAATCATGCGCTGCCCTGAATAACGGTAGTTTTATGCAGGCCCTTTGCTCAAATGGCCCATACGCACCAAGGTTTCGTCGCGCCCTAAGGCCACGATCACCTCGAATATACCCGGTGAAACCGTCGATCCGGTCAGCGCGGCGCGCAACGGCTGGGCAATTTGGCCCAATTTGAGGTCGTTTTCCTCGGCAAAGGCGCGAACCGCCGCTTCCAACGGCTCTATTTCCCATGAAGCGAGCTTTTCCAAGACTTTTGCCAGGGCGGCCAGGTTATCCACAGCGTCGCTATCCAATAGTTTGGCGGCTTTATCGGTCATGGGAAGCGGTACGGATCGGCAGTAAAACAGCGCGTTTTCAGCCAGTTCGTTGAGGTCTTTGGCCCGTTCCTTGAGGCCGCCGATACCGGCCAACAATCGTGTTCTAGCCGCCTCGCCGACCGTTGCGCCCAATAGGCCCTCGAGCAGAGGCAGGATAAGCTCGAGCAATTCGCCATCGTCGCTCTCGCGAATATAGTGCCCGTTGAGGCTGGTCAGCTTTTCCATATCGAAACGCGCCGGCGCCCGGCCGACCGCAGACAATTCGAACCATTCGATCGCCTGTTCGGTGGAGATGATCTCATCGTCGCCATGGGACCAGCCCAGGCGCATCAGGTAATTGCGCATCGCCGCCGGCAGGATACCCATGTCCTTATAAGCCTCGACACCTAGCGCGCCGTGTCGTTTCGATAATTTGGCGCCGTCGCTGCCGTGGATCAGTGACATATGGGCGAACTCGGGCACGTCCCAACCGCTCGCTTCGAACACATGGTACTGCCGGAAGGCGTTGTTCAGATGATCGTCGCCGCGGATGATATGGGTCACCCCCATATCGTGGTCGTCGATCACCACGGCCAGCATATAGGTCGGCGTGCCATCGGGGCGCAGAATGATAAAATCGTCGAGATTATCGTTGGCGACCCGCACTTCGCCCTGAATCAAATCGGTGATGACCGTCTCGCCTTCGAGCGGCATTTTGACGCGAAGCGAGGGCGTCACACCGGCCGGCGCCTCTGAGGGGTCACGGTCGCGCCAGCGCCGGTCATAGAGGCGGGTACGGCCCTCGGCGCGCGCTGCTTCGCGCATCTCGGTCAATTCCTCGGGTGTGCAATAGCAATGATAGGCCTTGCCCTCGGCGAGCAACTGCTCGGCCACCGCGATATGCCGGTCCACATTGTGGGACTGAAATACCGCATCGCCGTCGCCTTCCAGGCCCATCCAAGCGAGCCCGGCAAAGATCTTTTCCACCGCATCTTCGGTCGAGCGCTTGCGGTCGGTATCCTCAATGCGCAGCCGATACGCACCGCCATGGTGGCGGGCAAACAACCAATTGAATAACGCCGTTCGCGCACCGCCAATATGCAGATAACCGGTGGGCGAGGGGGCAAAACGTGTAACGACCGTCATCGAGCTTTATACCTTCCGCAGGAGGCATTCCGTATGGCCTCCACGCCCATCGGCGTCAAGCGGGTGAAACATACCCCAAGCGGCTAGACATACGCTTTTCTCGGGTTCTGCTTTGGGTTCCGCTACTTCTCCTGCAGCAGGGGCTCGATGATTTCGGCGAATTCCTCGATCGACCGGCTGCCCGGGTAAGTCTTATCGTTGATCACGAAGGTCGGGGTGCTCCGCACCCCATCGGCGCTGCCGCGCTGGCGCATGGCGAGGATACCGTCGAGCAGTTCCTCCGACGCCATGCACGCATCGAACATCTCTTGATTGATCCCAGCAAGTCGGCCAACATTGAGCAATTCGGCGACGGGATCGCTTGCGCGCGCCCAGTTGGTTTGCGTTTTAAAGAGAACCCCCAGAAGTCCGAAATACCGCTGATCGACGGCACAGCGCGCCATCGCCGCGGCGCGCAGCGCCATGCCATCGAGGGGAAAGTCGCGATAAATCAATCTAACCTTGCCGGTGTCGATAT
>JABDJY010000044.1 GCA_013003285.1 Alphaproteobacteria bacterium
TGGTCCCTTCCGTGCCCCGCTGGACGCCGATGTCGTTGTAGACATTGGAGTGAAAACGCTCGGGCGGGAATTTGGCGGTAACCAGCAGATTAACCGATTCCGGATTATTGGCGAGTTCGGCGGCCAAGGCCTCGGAAATCCGCCCCGGCCCGGTGGTCCAACCATAGGCCAACGACGCGAGCCAAACCAACGCTACAAAGGCAACGAAAAGGATGTCGCGTCGTTGATACCACATCCGCCGTCGGCGTACCGGGCGGACCTCATCTAATTCCTGTAATGCCATATCAAGTGGGTTTCCAGACCAGACCCCATCGCTCGATCGTCCACTTCTCCAGTGGGACCAACAAATAACGGTCGGAAATAAGATAGATTAGAGAAATCAGGATCACGCCGAGGAACACTTCTTCGGTCTTGAACTCAACCGCGGAGACAAAGATCATAAATCCTAGCCCGCTGTCGCCACCGATCATCTCGGCGGCGATCAGAGCCCGCCAGCCAAAGCCAAGCGACATACGCATGCCGGTGATGATCGAGGGCATCGCGCCCGGCAAAAAGACGTGCTTGATGGTATCGAAGTACGACCCACCCATTGTTTGCACGCCTTGCACCAAAACCTTGGGTACGGCGCGTACCCCCATCATGGTGTTAAAGAAGATCAACCAGAAGATCGTGTTCAGCATGATGAACAGGGTGGTCTCCCAACCAACGCCAAACCACACGATGGCGAGCGGGATCCAGGCGATGCCCGACACCGAATTCATGAAAATACCAATCGGCTCAAGGTAGCCCGAGATAGTGCGGTTCATACCGGCGAGGATACCGAAAGCAATACCGAGGGGGATGCCCACAAATCCAGCTAGAATGACCCGACCGACCGACGACATAATGTTATTGGTGAGATTACACTCATTATGTTGCTGCATGGCCGCAACAAACCCGGGACAGTCGGTTTGCAGAAAGAAGATCGCGCCCCAAACATCCGACAGTGGCGGAATTTCGATCGGCGGGAACCAACCGAAATGGGTGTTGAGCTCCCACATACCGATGATGAAAAGAAACGGCACGGTGCCCATCAAAAACTTCCACGCCTTGAGCAGGCGCTTGCGGCCGACCCGCTTCTGGATAGCGACGGAGAATTCGGTGATTGCAGTCATCGTGATACGAGCCCCCATCTTTCGATCGTGTCGGACTCGAGCGGTCGTAACAGGAAGTGGTCGAGGACGATCCAGGTGATCCCGATCATGACCATGCCGAGGATGATTTGCGCCGTGTTATCGAACTCCTGGCCGGAGAAGATCATGTTGCCGAGGCCAGGACGGCCCGCCAACATTTCGCCGGCAATAACCGCGCGCCAGGCAAAACCAATCGATAGGCGGGTGCCAACCGCGATCGACGGCATGGCGCCCGGCAGCAGAACGTCGCGTACCACCTGCAGGCGCGATGCCCCCAGCGTACGCGCCGCCTGGATATAGCGCACCGGCACCGAACGCACCCCCGACAACACGTTGAAAGCGATCGGGAAGAAGCTAGTGTACAGGATGACGATTAAAACCGTGGTGTCGCTGTTACCGAACCAAATTACGACGACCGGGAAAATGGCGATGCCCGACACCGATTGGAAGAAGTTCATCAACGGGTAGAACATATCGGCGACAAATCTATTGAGACCGAGCAACAGTCCAATCGGAATTCCGATGACGATGCCAACCGCGCCACCGATAACCAGCCGCGTCAACGTGTCCGAGTAAAAGCTTAAAAGCGACCCTTTGTTGAGCATATCAGCAGACGACAATAGGACGGCCAGTGGGGATGGCAGATAACGATCAGGCCGCGCAATCAGGAATTCGGATATTAGCGCCCACAATATAATCGAGCCGACGAGAAAAATGATCAGCCGGCCGGCGCCCTCAGTGGCGAATTTCTTCCACTTGAAAAGACGTGCTTGTTGAAGGTCAATGCTCGTCATCGCTAGTCACCTCCTGGCGTACAAGTCGAAGAATTTTATCGCGCGCTTCCGTGAATTTGGGGTTGTCTGCCATATCCTTCCAGACTCGTTCCTCACGGGGGATGTCGATCTTGATTTCGGTCTTGATCTGACCCGGTCGGCGCGAAAACACAATGCAGCGATCACCGAGGAAGGCCGCTTCTTCAACCGAATGGGTAATAAACAGGATCGTCTTGCGGGTCGCCATGACGATGCGGTTCAGCTCGTCCTGCAACGTGATACGGGTTTGCGCATCCACCGCGGCGAACGGCTCATCCATCAGCATGATGACCGGATCGGCGCACAACGTACGTGCAACCGCAACCCGCTGCTTCATGCCGCCGGATAATTCATGGGGATAGCGATCTTCAAAGCCCGACAGGCCGACCAGGTCAATATACTCCTGAACCCGGCGCCGGGTTTCCTCTTTCGGCACCCGCTGCAATTCCAGACCGTGGCCGATATTCCGAGCGACCGATCGCCATGGCAGGATGGCATGTTCTTGGAACACCACGCCTCGATCCGGGCCCGGCCCGTGGATCTCATTGCCGTCGACCATGGCGCGGCCTTCACGATATGGCAGCAACCCGGCGACGATGTTCAATAACGTGGTCTTGCCGCACCCGCTGGGTCCGACGATGGCGACGAATTCGTTCTCGTAGACTTGGAGATTTATGCCCTCCAACGCGTGGACCGACTCGCCCGTATATTCATCCGGATAGTGATGACACAGATCCTGAATGATCAGCTTGGCTTCACCTGACATATCTCTTCCAAGTCGTAATCGGACGGGCGCGGGAGTTGCCCGCGCCCGCCACAGTAATCAAATACAACACCCAAAGGGTGCGGTTCAGCTTCCTTTGCCGAGGTCCGCAAACCATTCGGGATGACGTTCCATCGTCGACCGTACGAATTTCGAGTCGAGATAACGCGCCGGATCATAGGGTGCTTTCATCTTCTTCTGTTCGATCAATAGATTGACAGAATTCCGGAAAGCCTGCGCCGTGTTGGACCCGATACGCGGATCGAAGACCCAGAAATCGAGCCCAGCCATCACTTCTTCCTTGGTCGCATTGGCAAAGCGTGCGCCGATTTCGGCAACTTCGTCGCGGTTGGCAGGATTGCGCACAAAGGCCGCGGCTTCGGAAACGGCGTCGACCAATTTTTGCGTGGTTTCCTCATCGCCATAAACCCGGTCCGGGTTGCCATGCAGATAGGCACAGAAGCAAACCAGATCGCCACCGCGTTTCACGACTTTAGATCCGGCGACTTTTTGCGTGGCACGGAAGTTAAAGGGCTCCCAGCCAACGATGGCGTCCACGCCACCGGTGTCGAGCACCGAAACCAAGCTCGGCGGGCGCGTGTTGATACGCTCCAAATCGTTGGTGCCGAGGCCTGCTTCTTTCATCGCCTGCCGCAACCAGAGATCACCGGTAGAGCCGAAAGTCACGCCAACTTTCTTGCCCTTTAGGTCGGCCATCGTGTTGATGCCGGACTCTTTGGAGGCGATCAGCGCGACAACCTCGTCGGCCGTGGTCTTCTCGAACGCGGCGCCGACATAGCCGACGAAACCGCGAACGTCGAACCCACGCTCAAGAGCAACGGGCAAGTTCGTGAACGCTGCCGGTGCATAGTCGAATTCGCCTGAGCGCAAGCCCTTGGAGAGCTCCGAGCCGGTGTTGCGAATTTCAACTTTTACGTCGATTCCGTTTTTCGAAAAGAAGCCCTTGTCCTGTGCGACGAAAATCGCCAAGCCGCCGGTATTACCGGCGGCGCCAATTGTCACTTCCTTTTGGGCGCTGGCCGCAAAGCCCGACGCCATGAAGCCAACAGCGGCGGCTGCCACTATCAACCCTGTTTTAAATTTAAACATCGTTTCCTCCCAGTTCGTATTTACAATTGTTAGTTTCTATCCCAATACGACGTCAACAGTACCGTATTTGGTTAGTGATCAACAGTCTCATGCCTATGCGTCATTAATTGGGCAATTCAATTTATCGACACAACTGGCGCAAATCCGCCATTCTTTCCAAATTATCGATATTTTTCTCAACCGTCACAGATACTGACGAAACCAAGCCGTCGTCTCGCCTGCAACCTGCTCAAAGTACTCGGTATTAGAGAACTCGTAGACGTGATTGTGCCGCGCGCCGTGTAGCTCGACGAGTTTCTTAGGCTCGCCGCATTTCTCATAGGTCGCCACGACTTCTTCGGGCGGGACAATCGAATCGTACTCCGCGGCGAAGAATAAGACCGGTCGCGGCGATATGCGGTCGACCACCCAATCGGGTTTGTAGCGCAGACACGCCTCGACGCTTTCCATATCCACATGGGTCACGTCTTCAGCGCCATGCTCTTCGACATTCAGTTTCGGTTTTTCAACCGCGCCCGGATCGTTGGGATAAATATCGTAGCGGTAGATCATCGTTTTCTCTCCGGTCCGCACCCGCTGTCGCGCATCAGCGCGCACCTTGTCGCGAAATTCATACCAGTCATAGGCGGACCTGACAGATCGCAGCCAACGCTCGCCGTCATGCACCCCAACCGCAGAGACAACAACTTTCATACGCGGGTCGAAGGCGGCCGCCCAAACCGCGTTGGCGGCGCCGAAGCTGGAGCCATAGACACCGATGCGATCGGCGTCGACGCCGTCGATGGTCTCAAGATAGGTCACCGCGTCATAGGTATTCTGCGCCTGCTCCAACGGGCGGTGCCGGCCGCGTTCGCCTTCGGCCTCGCCATAGCCTCGATAGTCGGGCGCAAGCGTCACAAAACCCTCGCGCGCCAATCGCCGCGGAATGTCGATGGTCGCCACATTCTTACGGCCGGTATATCCGGTGAGACAAATAACCGCCGGCAGCGGCGGGTCGCCGGGTTTCCAACTTTCCGGGCGGTACAAATGGGCGGTGATCTTAAGGCCGTCGCTGTAATAGAAAACGTCCTCGCGCGTCATGCCGTCTTCGCTCATAACACTCATGAATGGCTCCGCTTAGGTCAGCTTGCCGCGACGATCGTGGGCCTGCTGCAACCACGGTGTCTTTTTCGGCGCCCGGCGTGAGCCGTCGATCGGGATCCACTCCTGAAACCAATCGGCGGCGTCCTTTAGGCCCGCGCTGGTGCCCGGCTCTTCGTAAAAGCCGAATTGATCGTGGTTATAGGCAATCATCTTCTTCGGTTCGTGGGCCTTGGCGTAGCCTTCATATATCTGATCGATCGGATGAATGACGTCGTACCCGCCGGCCGTCACAATCAGCAACGGGCGCGGCGCGATCAGATGGATCGCATCCGAGGCGTTGAACTCGATGATCTTTTCCATGGATTCCATGGCGATATCGAGCTTGTGGGTATCCACCGAACTCATCCACTGGGTCACCAGTTCGACATCATCGTCCGACGGCATGGCGCTGAATTCGCCTTCGCTGCCGCGCGACACCACGTCAATACGGGCGCCCGGTTCGCCATTCGCCCGACGCGCGCGATCCTGGTCGATATGGTCGAGCAGTTCTTCCCATTGCACGCCGGTGCGCAGCGAGCGCATCCATTTGCGCGAATTCATGATCGGCACCTGCGCCACTACGCATTTGACGCGACGGTCATAAGCAGCCGTCTGAATTACGATACCGCCGCCATAGCTCGTGCCCCAGATACCGATTTGGTCGGCCATGACATCGTCGCGCTGCTGCAGCCAAGTAATGGCGTTCTTGTAGTCCTCGACCTGCCAGTTCGGAAACAGGCGCCCGCGGGGCTCGCCATCGCTGCGCCCGAAGGTGCGGTAGTCGATGGTCAAGGTCACATAACCGGCATCGGCGAAGTACTGACCGTGGAACTGCAATACTTCTTTTACACCGCTGAATCCGTGCCCCACGACAATCGCCGGTCGCGGATTAGAGGCATCGCAGCCTTCCGGCATAAACAGATCACCTTTGCAGGCCACGCCCTCGCTAAAAAATGTAATTTCTTCCATCTCAGCGTATCTCCCAGGTATGTCGGCGCACCGTTGACCAGCGCTTGGGGAGCAAACGTAGATGGCGCGCGCGGCGCTGCCTAATAGTGAATGCTAATAGCCGGTCTAACCGCCGACTCTAGGTCGAGCGCGCACGCGCCATGGAGCGGCGATGACATCCGTCGGCCGAGTGGACCGCGGCGGTCGGTGACTTGCTAGGTTAGGCGGGCCTTCTGGTCCTGGCGTTGGCTCTCGAGCTCAGCCGGCAACCGGTCGCCGAAATCGTCGAATAACGTTTTCTGCGCATCGGCTTCCTGCATCGCCGCCAGAGGATCGACCGTCATGATCTCGCTGAATGACGCCGGCGAGAAGTCCAGACCGGTCCAGGTCAGGTCCTCGTAGCTGGGCATCATGCCGATCGGCGTTTCCTCCGCGTGACCATGTCCATTCACCCGGTCGACGACCCATTCGAGCACCCGCATATTCTCGCCGAAGCCCGGCCAGATGAAGTTGCCTGCATCGTCCTTGCGGAACCAGTTTACACGAAAGATTTTCGGCGGGTTCGCCAGCTTGCTGCCAATGGTCAGCCAGTGCTGCCAATAATCGGCCATGTTGTAGCCGCAGAAGGGCAGCATCGCCATCGGGTCGCGGCGGATCGCCGCCTGATCGACCGCAGCCGCCGTGGCTTCCGAGCCCATGGTCGCAGCCATATAGACGCCGTGCTCCCAATCGCGGGCCTCGTAGACCAGCGGGAAGGTGTTGCTCAACCGGCCGCCGAAGACAAAGGCGCTGATCGGCACGCCGTTGGGATCGTCCCATGCCGGGTCGGCGCTCGGGCACTGGCTTGTCGCGCAGGTAAACCGGGCATTGGGATGCGCCGCCAAAACGTCGCTATCGGGCGTCCAATCGTTACCCTTCCAGTCGATCAGATGATCAGGCGTCGCGCCGTCCTTGCCTTCCCACCACACATCGCCGTCGTCGGTCAGAGCGACGTTGGTGAAGATGGTGTCGCGCTCCATCATCTTCATGGCGTTGGGGTTGGTCTTCATGGACGTCCCCGGTACCACACCGAAATAACCGGCTTCCGGGTTGATCGCATAGAGGCGGCCATCGTCGCCCGGCTTGATCCAGGCAATATCGTCGCCAACCGTGCTGACGGTCCAACCCTCATAGCCTTCCGGCGGAATAAGCATGGCCAAGTTGGTTTTGCCGCACGCGCTGGGGAAGGCAGCCGCTACATAGGTCTTCTCGCCACGCGGCGATTCCAAACCCAGGATCAGCATATGTTCGGCCAACCAGCCCTCTTCGCGCCCCATCACCGAAGCGATCCGCAGCGAGAAGCATTTCTTGCCGAGCAACGCATTGCCGCCATAGCCGCTGCCATAGGACCAGATCGAGCGCTCTTCGGGAAATTGAATGATGTATTTAGTGTCGTTGCACGGCCACGGCACATCGGCCTGGCCCGGCTCGAGCGGCGCGCCGACCGAGTGCATACACGGCACGAATTCGCCCTCGTCGCCCAACACATCGAGCGCCGCCTGCCCCATGCGGGTCATCACGCGCATGCTCATGGCCACATAGGGAGAATCGGTCAGCTGCACGCCGATATGCGCGATATGCGAGCCTAACGGTCCCATGCTGAAGGGCACCACATACATCCGCCGGCCGCGCATGCATCCGGTATACAGCCCCCTCATGGTCTCGCGCATCTCGTCGGGATCGATCCAGTTATTGGTCGGACCGGCATCCGCCTCGTCGCGCGAACAAATAAAGGTGCGGTTTTCGACACGCGCCACATCGTTGGGATCGGACCGAGCGAGGAAACAACCGGGACGCTTTTCGGGGTTGAGGGGAAGCAGCGTGCCTGCCTCGACCATCAACGCACTTAGACGGTCATACTCGTCCTTCGAGCCGTCGCACCAATAGACACTGTCCGGTTCGGCAAGCGTGACCATCTCGTCGATCCAGGCGAGAAGTTTCGCATTTTTCGTACCCGTATTAATTGGCTCAGCCAATTCAGCCATTTCACTCGTCCCCTCGTTCGCCAAACGGCGATAAACTGCAGTTACCCTGCTTAAGCTAAACAATAAACTGATTGAGTCGGGGGATGTAAATAGCCGTGCGCAAATCGTTTCTGTGGATTAAGGATAAATCGCCGCTAATCCGGCCCAAACTCCGCCCATAATCGGTAAAAAGCTGTATTAAAGAGGCGCGTCGGATCGACGCAGCATATACTCCCACCCCTGACCTGGTCTGGGTCTTGTCTCCCTCTTGGCCCCTGCATGTTGGAATGTGATGCCCCGTAACGTCAGGTTCGTCGCCCTGCTCGCCCTCATGTCCGGCCTGGCGCCGATCTCGATCCATATTCTGTTGCCAGTCTTACCCGAAATCGAGCGGGCCTTTGGACGCGGCGGTGGCATTACCCAATTGACCTTGACCCTGGGGTTGGTGGCGATGGCGATTTCGACCATCGCCTACGGCCCCGCCGCCGATCGGTTCGGCCGCAAACCGGTATTGCTGTTCGGGCTGATAATGTTCCTATTCGGCAGCCTGCTATGTTTCTGGTCGCCGAACATCGAGGTGCTCATTTTCGGCCGCGTGGTGCAAGCTGCCGGCGGCGCCGCCGGCATGGTTATCAGTCGGGCCATTGTGCGCGACGTTTATGGCCGCGAAGAGTCGGCCCGGATCATCGGCTATATGATGTCGATGATCATCCTGGCGCCCATCTTCGCGCCGCTGATCGGCGGATTTCTCACTGAGTTCTTCGGCTGGCAGTCGGTGTTCGTTTTCGCCACCATCATCGGAATCATTGCGCTGACATTTACCTTGCGGGGCTACCAGGAAACCGCGCAACCGTCGGGCCATGGCAGCCTGTTTCGCGAAATGGTGACCGCCTTCCCGATCCTGTTAAGAGACCGCGCGTTCCTGGCCTATACCGGTTACGCCTGCTTTGGCGTCAGCATCTTCATGACATTTTCCGGCGGTCTGCCATTCATAATGGTCAACCTGTTCCACCGGCCGCCCTCCGATTTCGGCCAGTTCTTCATGCTGATCATGACCGGTTTTCTGATCGGTACATTTTTAAGCACCCGCCTGACCCCCAAAATCGGTATCGAAAATATGATCCGCCTGGCCAGCGGCTGCGGTCTTCTCGTCGCTCTTTTGATTTTAGCGCTGTTCTTGATGGGGTTCGTCTCCCCCTGGTCGCTATTCGGTCCCGCGGCCGCCATGGGTATTTTTCACGGCCTGGCAATGCCCAACGCCCAGGCCGGCGGCGTCAGCGTCAATCCGGCGATCGCCGGGTCGGCGTCGGGTCTGCTGATGTTCATTCAAATGTCGGTCGGCGCCGGATTTGCCCAACTGGCGGGAATGATCCCCACCGATACGCCCTTCCCGATTATCATTCAGATTTGCATCGCCGCTTTCCTGGCATTCGCCAGCTTCACAATCCTGATGTGGCGGCGGCGGACATAGGTCAGGCAGCTATTCCGATCCAAGCGTCGCGATACGCAGAACGTTGGTGCTGCCGGGGGTCCCGAACGGGACGCCGGCAGTGATGATGACCTGGCTACCATTGGGAGCGATGCCTTCGCTTTCGGCGATTGCCGTCGCCCGATCAACCATATCGCGGAAACTGTTGGCGTCCTCGGTCTCGACGCAATGGACGCCCCAGGCAATCGCCATACGGCGCGCCGTGTCGCGGCGTGGGGTCAACACCATGATCGGCACGTTGGGACGCTCGCGCGAGGCCCGCAAGCCAGTCGAGCCGGAGCCGGTGTAACAAATAATCGCCGCCGCCCCGATGGTCTCGGCAACCTGGCGCGCCGCCATGGTGATCGCATCGGCGCTGGTGGTCTCTGGCCGGGTTTCGGCCTGTTCGATGATCGAGCGGTATTGCGGGTCGGACTCTACCGAATGGGCCACCCGATCCATCATGGTGACGGCTTCGAGCGGGTAATGGCCGACCGCCGATTCAGCCGAGAGCATCACCGCGTCGGCGCCCTCGAACACCGCGGTCGCCACATCGGAGACCTCGGCGCGGGTCGGGCCCGGCGCTTCGATCATGGACTCCAGCATTTGCGTCGCCACCACCACCGGCTTGCCGGCGCGCCGGGCCGCCCGGGTGATGGCCTTTTGCAGCCCCGGCACCTGTTCGATGGGGAGTTCCACCCCCAAATCGCCGCGCGCCACCATGATGCCGTCGCTCACCTCGATGATTTCGTGGAGATATTGCATGGCCCGGGGTTTTTCCATCTTCGCCATGATCCAGGCCCGGTCGCCGATGATGTCTCTGGCTTCTGCGATATCCGCCGCCCGTTGCACAAATGACAGCGCCACCCAGTCGACCCCGAGCGACAGGCCAAAGTCCAAATCCTCGCGATCCTTCGCCGACAGTGCCGTCATCGGCAGAATGGCGTCGGGCACGTTGACGCCCTTGTTCGACGTCAGCAGGCCACCGATTTTGACGATCGTGTCGGCGCCGGATGACGACACGTCAGCGACCTCGAGGCGAATTTTGCCATCGTCGAGCAACAACGCCATGCCGGGTTCCAGCGCGGCGAAGATCTCTTTATGGGGCAACGCCGCCCGCGCGCTGTCACCGGTCACATCGTCGAGGTCGAGCCGAAACGGCTTTCCCTCCTCGAGCACGGTATCGTCCGCCATGGTGCCGACGCGCAGCTTAGGGCCCTGCAGATCGACCAGCACACCGATGGGCCGCCCGAGATCTTGTTCGACCGTGCGGATCGCCTTGTGCCATGCCGCCACATCATCGTAGACGCCATGGCTCATATTCAGCCGGAAGACATCGGCGCCGGCTTCGAACATGGCGCGGATCATCTCGGGCGAGCCGCTCGCCGGGCCCAATGTCGCCAGCACTTTCACATTTCGCGTTCGCCGCATGGGGACTTTCTCTCATTGTCCTGTATCGGGGCCAACGTAACATTACGCCACGAATTCAATACAAGTCGAATTTGGGCGGCGTGACAGTAGCGCCGCATCCGCCACCTGTGCTGTAAAGAGCGAAAGTAATAAGCTCGCGTGATTGCGGGTCCTCGGGGGAGATAGAATTATGCGTGAGTATGGAATCGGCCAATCGGTGCCGCGGGTCGAAGACCGCCGCCTGCTAACCGGCTTGGGCAACTACACCGACGACCGTAAAGTTGCGGGCCAAGCCCATATGGCGGTGGTGCGGTCACCCCATGCTGCCGCGAGGGTAATCTCCATCGACAGCGATGCGGCCACCGCCATGCCCGGCGTCCTGGCCGTACTGACCGGCAAGGACGCCGACGCCGACGGTCTAGGCGGCCTGTCGTGCAGCGTGAAGCGCCGTCAGCGCGACGGCCAACCGATGATCGAACCGCCCTTCCCCATCCTGGCCCATGACGCCGTGAACATGGTCGGTGTCGCGGTCGCGATCGTCGTCGCCGAACGGCTCGACCAGGCCCTCGATGCGGCCGAGATGGTCGATGTCGATTACGAGGTATTGGACGCGGCGACCGACACCGGCACCGCGCTGGATCCGGGCGTCCCGCAGGTCTGGCAGGACGTCGCCAACAATGAGAGTTTTTATTTCACCTTGGGCGATCAGGCGGCGGTCGAAGACGCCTTCGCCGCGGCCGCCCATGTGGTCGATTTGGAATTCACCGTCACCCGGGTCTCGGCCAACACCATGGAGCCGCGCGGCGCCATTGGCTTCTATGATCCCAGCGACGAACGCTACACGCTTTATGCCGGCATGCAGTCGCCGCACCGGGTGCGCAGCGAATTGGCGGGCAGCATATTGCGTATTCCCGAAGCCCGCTTGCGGATCATCGCGCCGGATATGGGCGGCGGCTTCGGCATGCGCGGCGCGCCGTTTGCCGAACACGCGCTGGTCTTATGGGCGGCCCGGCGGCTGGGACGTCCGGTGCGTTGGGTGGCGACCCGTTCGGAAGCTCTGGCGACCGACTACCACGCCCGCGACAATGTCTCCTCGGCCGGCCTGGCGCTCGACGCCGACGGTAAGTTTCTCGGGCTGCGGGTCAGCACCAAGGCCAATCTCGGTGGCTATCTAAGCTTCGCCGGGCCCCATTCGCCGACCAATAATCTCGGCGGCCTCTCAGGGGTCTATACAACACCGCAGATTTTCGCCGAGGTGCGCGGCGCCTACACCCACACCAGTCCGACCACCGCCTATCGTGGCGCCGGCCGGCCGGAGGCGTCCTACGCGGTCGAGCGGTTGATCGACACCGCCGCCGTTGAGATCGGCATCGATCCGGTCGAGTTACGTCGGCGCAACCTCATCCCGAACGACGCCCTGCCCTATGACACCGGCTTCGTCTTCACCTATGACACCGGCGATTTTGAAGCGGTGATGGATAAGGCGGTCGAGGTGGCCGACCGCGCCGGGTTCACCGCACGGCAAGCCGCGGCGCGCGACCAGGGAAAGCTACGCGGCCTGGGCATCGCCTGCGTCATCGAGATCGCCGGCGGGCCGCTGCCCATCCCCAACGAAGAAAGCGCTGCCATAAGCTTCGAGAGCGACGGCGGGGTCACCGTGGCCATGGGCACCCATTCCCACGGACAGGGCCACGAGACCGCGTTCCGGCAAATCGCCTCCGAACTGCTCGGCCTCGAGTTCGACCAGATCAGCATCGTCTATGGCGATACCGACAAGGTACATCACGGCAAGGGCACCTTCGGCTCGCGCTCGATCAGCGTCGGCGGCGCCGCCTTGCAGCGCGCGTCAGAGAAAATAATCGACAAGGCCCAGCGCATCGCCGCCCATCTGCTGGAGACCGCCGAGGCCGATATTCGTTTCGACGACGGGAATTTTATTGTCGAAGGCACCGACCGCTCGATTAGCCTTACCGACGTCGCCAAGGCCGCTTATGCGCCGGCCAGCATGCCGACGGGCATGGAGATTGGGCTGGCCGAAACCGCCATCGTGCTGCCACCGGGACCGACCTATCCCAATGGCTGCCATGTCTGCGAAGTCGAAATCGACCGCGACACCGGTGTGGTCGAAATCGTCAACTATGTGGTGGTCGACGATTGCGGGCGCATGCTCAATCCCATGCTGGTCAAAGGCCAGGTCCATGGCGGTATTGCCCAGGGCGCCGGTCAGGCGCTGATGGAAGAAGTGGTCTATGACAGCGACAGCGGGCAACTGCTGACCGGCTCGTATATGGACTACACCATGCCGCGCGCCGATGATTTCCCCTCGTTCGAAGTGGTCGGCCATGAGGTGCCGTCGGATAATAATCCGTTCGGCTTCAAGGGCGCCGGTGAGGCCGGCACGGTGGGCGCCCTGCCGGCGGTGATGAACGCGGTGTGCGACGCCCTGCGGCCGCTCGGCGTTCGAAACTTCGACATGCCGGCCACGTCCCATCGGGTGTGGCAGGCGATCCAGGATGCTGAAGCAACCTAATCCGCGGCGAGCCTTCCGGCCTGTTCGATCAGGCGCAAATCTTCGTAGCCGCCGATATGTTCGCCGTCGATAAATATCTGCGGGACAGCTTTGGCGCGCGGCAGGCGGGTCTGAAAATCCGCCAGGATGGCGGGGTCCGACATCAAGTCGAGATTGGTGTAGGCCAGCCCCTTCTCATCGAGAAGCTTCTTGGCGGCATCGCAATAATTGCATTGCGGCGTTGAGAATATTTCGATCTTCATTTGTCCTCCCTTTCAGGAGCGAGCTGACAGGGATCAGGGATCGAACGACTGACACCTGATCCCTGAAACCTGATCCCTAACTTAACCCGGATGGTTGATGGTCAGCATCGGCTTCACACCATCGAACATCGGCTCCAGCGCAACCCCCAGCGCATCGCCGAACTTGGAGACGGCGATATAGGTCGTGATGACAAAGGCGGCATCGACGATCTGCGGCTCGGTCCAATTCGCGTGCAGCCGCTCCCACAGTTCGTTCGAAACCCGGTTGGCGTCCTCGCCGATCTGAACACAGAAATCGAGCAGGGCGACCTCGGCTTCGCTGAAATGCGGACTGGTGCGGTATTTGTCCCCATCCAGATCGCGGATCTTGGCCTCTTCCATGCCGAGCATATCGCACAGGCGCTCATGCTGGATGACACAATACTGGCAGTCATTGCCCTGGGTCGCCTTGAGGATCAGCAATTCCTTGGTCAGCCAGTCGAGTTCACCGTCCTTCAAGATCGCCATGATCAGTTCGGTGAAGACATTGCCGTATTCCGGCTGATGGCCGAACACCTTGAAGATGTTCAAGAGCGCCTGAAAGCGCTCTTCGGCCTTGTCGTAGAATTCCAAGGTCGCCGGATTTGCTGTTTCGCGTTCAACGTAGGAAACACTCATATTTCGCTCTCCCTGTTTTGACTGTTCGTTCCAAACTCAGCAAAAAAATAACTAGGTCAACAATGCCCCCGCCTGATTTGCCACCGACCGCAGCAACGACGCTTCCGGCCGCGACCGAGACAACACACGCAAACCTATGAAAAGACTCAACAATCCCCGCGCCGCATCGACCGACACCACATGCGCCGGAATTTCACCGGCCGCCTGGCCCCGTTCGATCATGTCGCAAAAAAATTGCTCCATCTCGGCCAGGCCATGGTCGACGATTGCCGAAATCTCATCATCGTGGGGCGATAATTCGAGCGCCGTGTTCACCAGCAGGCAGCCATCGTTCGAACCGCCCTGCACCGCTGCAATCGCCTCATCGAACGCCGCCGCGATCGCGCCGCGCGGCCCATGAGATTTGACCAGCCGGTTCACCCAACCTTCGCGATAAACCGCGTCATAGCGGCGCAGCGCCTCGATAAACAGGCTGCGCTTATCGCCAAAACTCGCGTACAGGCTACCCCGGTTGATGCCCATGCACTCGACCAGGTCCTGCATCGATGTGGCGTCGTAGCCCTGCGCCCAAAAGGTGCCCATGGCTTTCGACAGGGCCGCGTCGTGATCGAACTGTTTTTCCCAGGGCATTCTGTCCTCGCTGACGGGCAACACTATCGTTTGTGGAACGACCGGTCAAAACTAAGGCGCTCAATTATTTGAGAGCTAGCCGGTTGTTGCCGGAAATCGGCTGAAGCTGGACCGGTGTTACCAGCGCATTGAGCTTATTCGTGAGAATGCCGTTCCAAAAGACATCCGGTGTCCAGCCAACAGACCGACACGGCTTCAGGCAGGCCTTGTATCGCCCCCCGACTACGTAGACGATGTGACCAACGCAATGGTGAGGAAGAACAAGCTGAATTTCCGCTAGGAATAGAAGGGGACCAAATTGTGAAACGCCTTATCGTTTGTTGCGATGGAACGTGGAATAGCCCTGAACAAGAAACAAACGGCATCCCTGCTCCAACCAACGTTTTCAAGATTTACAACGCAGTTGCGGAGCCCGATGACGGCATAAAACAGCTCAAGTACTACCATCCGGGACTTGGAAGTGAGGGTGGGATATTCGAGTCTGTGGTGGATGGCGCGCTCGGTAAGAGCATCGGGCGGCACATAAAAAGTGCCTACCATTGGCTGGGGCAAAACTTCGAAAAAGACGACGAGATTTATCTCTTCGGGTTTAGCCGAGGCGCGTTTACCGCGCGCAGCATCGGCGGTCTTCTCGGTCGGGGGTTGTTAGATTTGAGGGGGCTTGATCCGAAGGAAGCGTGGCTGCGCGTGGACAAAGCATACGCTGCGTACCAGCGCCCCGGTTCAAAACTTACCAATAGAAAATGGTGCAAAGACAACTGGACTTTTTTCCACGGAAAACGAAGGACGCCGGTACGGTTCGTCGGTGTCTGGGAGACTGTTGGCGCGTTGGGGGTTCCCGACGATCTCGAATTGCTAAATCTACTGGACAACCGGAAAAAGTGGGAATTTCACAATACTAGCCTTGGAACCCACATGAAGACCGCGCGCCATGCAATGGCGATAGACGAAATCAGATCAAGTTTCAGTATTACACGCTGGGCCAACGCAAAAGGCCATCCGGATGTACGGGAAAAGTGGTTTCCAGGTGTCCACACCGATGTGGGAGGCGGCTACCCGGAAAGCGATCTCTCAGATGGCGCGCTAAAATGGATAATCGAAGAAAGTGAAGCAGTTGGCCTTGAATTTAGGAAGGGCATAGAAAACGAGTTGGCCCCAAATCCACTCGGTGTTTCGCACGATTCCTACAAAGGCTTCTTCTCCAAGCTACGGTCGCGGCCACGAAACATACCTGCCATGGGCCAAGGCAACGAGAATGATTTCCATGACAGTGCAATAGAGCGTCAGCGGGCATCTCCAATTTCGTACCCTCCGTATCATCCAACAAAGATCCTTGCTGAGAGAGATATCCACACAGTCGAAGTGTTTGCGGATACCCGCTGGAACCACACTGGCCTATATCTCGAAAAAGACCACTCATACGTCTTTTCTGCCGTAGGTGAATGGCAGGACAGTAAAGACACGTGTGATTGGAAGGGTACCGAAGACGGCAAATTCACCGCTGGTGACTTGGTGCGGGCGGGTTCATCGTTTCTGGGGAAATTCGAAGCCCCCTACAAAAGGCTTACCGGTAATAACTCTACTGATTTTCTCATGACAAAACGCGTCGAGAAATTGAAGTGGTTTACTTTGGTGGGCGCGATTACGAACGATTCCGACAAGAAAAATGCAGTTGAAAACGACGGCAGCCCGACACTTCACCAGTATGTCGCTCTAGCCGAGCATGAATCAGTCCCGCTCAAGATTACCAGTCCTGGTTATCTGTACTGTTTTCCCAACGATGTGTGGAGCTTGTATGAAAATAACCACGGCAGCATTCATCTCACCATAACCCGGGTTCGCTAAGCAACGTGATACGGAACCGGAGCTAAGGGAATAATGAATTGGCTGTTGTGTCTGTGACTCGATCGGATGATTGACCTTGTT
>JABDJY010000061.1 GCA_013003285.1 Alphaproteobacteria bacterium
GACCAAGACGTGGTGCGGACGATTGTCGGTGTCGATGAAGAAAACCAAAGCATGATATTTGCCGGCAGCGTTCCCGAGGGATTCAACGCCCAATTAATGCGTGGTAATTTTGAACATCTCATCGAAGGAGCTGCATCCGCTGCACAATCGGCCATGGCATCTGCCAACGAGGGCGACAAAGTCGCGATCATGGTGAGCTGTGTTGGGCGAAAGTTGCTAATGGGTCAACGGATCGTTGAGAAAATTGAAGCCGCTGGTGAAATACTCGGCGGGAATACCACCCGTACGGGCTTCTATTCCTATGGGGAGATATCTCCCCATCAAGCTTCCGGCGTCTCCGACCTGCACAATCAAACGATGACGGTAACGGTATTCTCCGAAACCTAACTCACGTGATGACCTAACCGAGTGCTGTCGAAAAAATGCAACTAGGACAAACGCGCCGTGCATAGGCTGCTAACCAGGCAACTTCGAAAATCGACGAATGAAGACGGCAGCGTCGATCAGTCGATGCTGCTTAAGCTGGTGAGTGCCGCGTACGAGGAGGCCGATCGCGAACGACAAATGACTCAGCGATCGTTTGGACTTGTGTCGGATGAGATGCTCGCGCTGAACAACAAGATCAAGGCCGAAGCGGAAGCTAAGATACACGCGCAGTCGCATTTGGCCGACGCGGTCGAAAGTCTGGACGACGCGTTCGCTCTGTTCGACAAAGATGATTGCCTCGTCGTTTGCAACGAAAAGTTCAAACGAACCTGGTGCGGGGAATTTTTCGAACAAGTCCAACCAGGCATCACTTTTGAAGATCTGGTGCTACTGCAATTAAAGTACAAAAAAATACCTTCGGCCGCTCAAACTGGAGATATCAAACCCTGGCTCGCATCACGGTTGGATAAGCATCGCAATCCCGGAAATCCATTCGAGCTCCAGTTAGAGGCTGAAAAGTGGCATTTGGTCACTGAAAGCCGCACCCACGATGGTGGAATTGTTAGCGTCTATACCGATATTTCAGAGTTGAAGATGAGCGCCCGGGAAATCTCGGAGAAAAGTGCCCAACTCGCAGCGGTGCTTGAGAATATGGCTCAGGCTGTGAGCATGACTGATGCAAATCAGCGCATAGTAGCCTTCAATCAGCGGTTTCTTAGTTTTCTTGGTATTCCCGAAGACGCCTGCAAACCAGGGACACTTTGGGTAGATGTGGTCAACAGCATTGGCAGAAAGCGCGGATTGGAGTCATCTGAAAAATCACAGCTTGCGGACAATCTCTCAAAGGCAGTTCATGACCGAGTTGAATGTTCATTGGTTTGCCCCTTCCCCAACGGACAAATTCTAGAAGTCCAAGGCAACCCAATTACCGATGATAGATATGTGTTCACCTACTCCGATGTGACTCAGCGTGAACTAACACGGCGTTTGCGACAACGAGAAAAAGAACTCGAAGAAGCAAAAAACCAGGCAGAATTAGCGAGCCAGGCGAAATCAGCGTTCCTGGCAAATATGAGCCACGAATTACGCACACCGTTGAATGCCATCATCGGCTATAGCGAGATGATGCTCGAGGACGCTCAAGATGAAGGGGCGGAAGAGCGGGCATCCGATCTTCAGAAAGTTCGCGGATCGGGCCGCCACCTGCTTGGACTGATCAACGATGTATTGGATATTTCCAAGATCGAAGCCGGCAAAATCGAACTGAACAACGAACCTGTCGATCTGTCGGCTATATTATTGGAGGTCGAGAGCACAGCCTCTCCGCTCATGCAGGCCAATGACAATCGCTTCAATATCGTGCTGCCTGACGATGTCGGCTCGATCGAATGCGACAAACAGCGACTAAATCAGATATTGCTTAATCTGCTTAGCAATGCCGCCAAGTTTACCGAGAACGGCGACATCAGCCTGACAGTCGAACTCAACGGCGACGGATGGGTCCGGTTCGCGGTACGCGACACGGGCATCGGCATGACCGCTGAACAGGTAGATCGGCTGTTCCAGCCTTTCGTACAGGCAGATAGCTCGATTACCCAAAAATACGGCGGCACCGGCCTCGGTCTGTCGATTAGCGTGCGTTTTGTTGAGATGATGGGAGGTCGCATCACCGTCGCAAGCGAACCAGGCGAGGGTTCCTGTTTCACTGTTTGGCTGCCCGCTACTGAACCGGTAGATCAAGACGGCTCCAAACAAGCTGACGGTCCTCTAATCTTGGTTATCGAAGACAACCTATCGGACAGTGAATTGCTTGAGCGTCACGTTACAAATCTAGGCTATCGAGTCGAAATTGCCCGAACCGGTGAGCAAGGTCTGGTGCGAGCGCGTGAAACGAGTCCGGCGGCGATCGTGTTGGACATCGAACTTCCCGGAATCGATGGTTATCAAGTGCTCGGCGTGCTCCGAGCTGATTTATCGCTGCGCCATGTGCCAGTGATTGTGGCATCAGCCCACGACGACGCTGAAGATCGGATACTGAAGTGCGGTGCCCAAGACTTTCTCGCCAAGCCGATTAATCGAAGTGTGCTGCAGACCGCGCTAAACAAATGCATTAACCCGAGTATGTCTCCCGTGTTTGCCGTTGCGTAACGGACCACAATCGATACCTACCCACACCGATCTGCATGTCTGGAACGGGTCATTTCCGGTCGTAAACGCCTATCGCGAATTACGGCGGCTTTCAGCGGCATGTCGACCGCCATGCGTACAACACATGCGCGATTAAGCGCCATCTACAAGAATCCAAACCATCGAATTTCGGAAGTATTTTGAAGCATGGCGAACCCGGCAGGTGTGAGCGGTATTATCCCTTTGGTTTAATACGCAAGTCGGTGCAGGCCGGCGGCTAGCACTTCGATACCGGCAACCATATCCTCTAAGGTCGAGAATTCCTCCGTCGTATGACTGCGCCCGTCACGGCTGCGCACGAAGATCATGGCGACCGGCGCGATCTTGGCGATCTGCTGCGTATCGTGCGCCGCCCCGCTGGCCAACTCAAAAACCGGAACATCCTGTGCCGCCGCGCCGTCGCGCAGGGTCTGCAAGATTTCCGGATCGCTCAGGCACGCCGCATGCTGCGAGGTGACATGCCATGAAATCCCGAGGCCCCGGCGCGCCGCGACCTCCCGCATCAACGCGTCTTGCGCCGCGCACAGCGCCTGACAGGTACCCACATCGGCGTGGCGTGCGTCCACATTAAACCGCACGATTCCGGGGATGACGGTCGGCATATTGGGTTCGACGATGACGCGGCCCACGGTGGTGACGGCCGGCCGCCCGAGCTCCAGCGCGATCTCAATGATACCCGACGTTATTTCAGCGAAGCCGGCCATGGGGTCGGCGCGCAGATCCATGGGGAACGCGCCGGCATGGTTCTGTGCGCCGGTGAGCTTCACATGGATGCCGCGAATGGCCGTGATGCCGGTGACAAGGCCGACCCCAAAGCCGGCATGTTCGAGCACCGGCCCCTGCTCGATATGCAATTCCACAAAGGCGCCAATATCGTCGCGCGCCGCTTCCCCGCAGCGCGCTGGGTCGAGGCCGATGTCGCGCAT
>JABDJY010000429.1 GCA_013003285.1 Alphaproteobacteria bacterium
GCGTGTGCGTACTCCCATCAAGGCCACGGCCCGCGTGCCGATCAGACAGGCCGGATACATATGAGCGACTTCCGTTATCCCTCTATATCTCGATTGCAATTAGCAGCCGGTCCATACATATGGGTCAACCTCCGCTGTCATCACCCCTCGCGATCCGTGTCTACCGTCCGTCTCATACCGCTATGCATTTAGGGTGTCTACCGACAGTCGGCATTGGTTTCGGATCGCGGTTAGCCGCTCATCGAATGTTGCTTTCCTGCGCCTCGCTCGGCCGCGCTAGTCGAGCAGCGAACGCAGCAAGTCGGCGTTCGACGGATCGGCCGCGAGGTCGCCACACTCGATGGCATGGGCGATCTCGACCAGCCGGGTGTTGACCGGCGCCGCGCCGCCGAGCTTTTCCTGCTCACGCACCACCAGGCCGTTAATGTCGTCGACTTCGGCGCGGCGTTCCTTGATCCAGTCCTGCAGCATGGTCACCTTGGTGTCGGGCAGCGTCCAGTCGGTCAGGACCGCATCGAGCAGGACCGTCGCATAGTGATCGGGGTCGTTCGCCTCGATGCGTGTGTTGCCGAAAATCGGCACCAGCTCGTGGCCCAGCGCCAGCGCGGTGCGCACCGCTTCGCGGCCCGAGGCGATCATCACGTCGCGGATGCCAGGTATTTCGATCGCCTCGGCGAGCGGTAGGTTGAGGATCGAGGACGGCAGAAACTCCGCCGCGTTGACCACCAGCTTCATCCACTTTGCCGAGCGGATATCGTCCTTGATTTCGGCCGCGCCGGCGTGGCGCAGAATGTCGATCACTTCCGCCTCGCGGCCGCGCGTCGTCTCGTCGTAAGCGCCGACGCCGAACCAGGTGCCGGCCGGGCCAGTCTGCCGCCCGACGATACCGGGTTCGAACATATAGGCCGCGACTTCGATCACCGCGCCCAGGGTTCGCTCGGGCCCCATGATCGAGGCTACATCGTCCAGGGTCATGCCGTTCTGCAGACCGACGACCAGCCCGTCCGGCGCCACCAGCGGCTTGATCAGTTCGCACGCCCAGCGCGTGTCGTAGGCCTTGACCCCCAGAAAGACGATGTCGAAGGGCTCGCGCAGGGTCGCGACGTCGCACATATGGAACACGCTGACCGGGGTAGTCACGGTCTCTTCGGGCATTTCGACGCGCAGGCCGCTGGCGCGCATCGCCTCCACATGGGCCGGCCACTGCTCGATGAAAGTGACATCGAGCCCGGCGTTGACCATATCGGCGCCGAAGGCCGCACCGTTTGCCCCGGTGCCCACCACCGCGATCCGCTTGCCGGCCATCCGCCCGTCCCCTGTTGGTTGTTCTGTCATTCCAAGACCATCGCGCACATCCGACCACTTTGGCAGGACGCGCGGCGGCTTAGTCGAATATGCGGTCGCCTTCCAGATCGATGATCTGCTGGCCCTTGGCGATGGAGAATTCGGCGGCCGTGTCGCGGCTGCCGTGATAGTCGCCGCGCACGAAACGGTGCTCTTTGACCGTGCCGTCAATTTCCTTGGTGATCACCCCGGCGGTCAACCATTGCTTACCCTCCGGTTTCGGCTCGGGCTGGATCAGGTAGCCGTTATAGGTCACAGGCGCGCTCGCCGTCTGTTTCGCGCCGCCCTGGGCGTTGCCACCCATCAGTCCGCGCAGCATATCGCCAATACCCGGTGCCATTCTCCCCTCCTACAATACGTTTCAGTTTCGTGCCTCACTGTACATTCACGGCGCGTCTTCAGGCGAGCCGCAAGACCGATCAGGCGCCGAGATGTTCTCCGAAGAAGGCAAAAACCTTCTGCCAGCCGTCGAGCGTCTGTTCGGCACGGTAACGCTCGCCATAGGTATTGAAGAAAGCGTGGCCGGCGCCGTCATAGCGGTGAAACGTGTAGGACTTGCCGTGCTCTTTAAGCGCCGCCTCGATCTGGTCGACCTGATCGGTATCCGGGTTGGGATCGTCATTGCCGAACAGGCCGAGCAGCGGCACGGTGATGTCGGCCGTCATATCGATCGGCGCCACGGGCTGGTTTTCGTTCAGGGTCGCCGGTGGCGCGGTGATGTTGCCGCCCCAGCAATCGACCGCGCAATCGAGCGACGGCATGCGCGCCGAAGCCATATAGGCGACCCGTCCGCCGGAGCAGAAACCGATCAACCCGACCTTGCCATTGCTGGTGGGCAGATCGCGCAAATAGGCTTCGCCGCCCGCCAGATCGCCGAGCACGGCGGCGTCGACCTGACCGCCGCTCTCGCGTATGCGTTGCGATTTTTCCTGGGCTGTGCCTGCACCCATACGAAAATGCAGATCGGGCGAGATCGTGTTGTAACCGTGGGACGCGACATTGCGCACTACCTCGCGGGTCCAATCATCCCAGCCGGGCATATGGTGGACGAGGAGCACGTTGGGGAACGGCCCCGGCCCTAACGGGCGCGCCGTATAGGCGTCGATCAGCTCGCCTTCATGCCCGCGGACCCGAACCCGCTCGGCGATCATGCCTTCATATGTCATGGCAGTGTTTCTCCCTGTTGGCCCTTCTAGGCGGCGCGCGAGGATTTCGAGGCGCGCACCTTGGGTTTCAAATCGTCGCGGCAGAAGGCATGCAGGAAGCAGGTTCGCTCACCCACTTCGAGAATTTGCTGCGCCGCCGCATCGTCGGCGTCGGCATCCAGGAACACATGGGTTTCCACCGGCTGAGCGACACCCGCCTGGCCTGTACCGCCGGACGCGCCGCCAAGCGAGAAGTGCGTATCCTGAATGATGCTGTAGCCGGTCAGCGGCAGCTTCGCCATTTTCGCAAAGCGGCCCATCTGGGTCATGAAGCACAGGCCGATACCGGCGGAGATTAGCGAGGCCGCGTCGGGCGCCCGTCCATGACCGCCAAAGCCCTCACCCTCATCGGAAAGATATTTCCAGCTCGGCGCTGAGGGATTGTACTGCTCCTTGTAAATCTCTTTGACCCCGTCGGGACGCAGGACACATTTGCTGTGCATGTGCAGCAGCTGCTTGTCCCCGCCCAAATCGGGGGAGTCGACGCGGCTTTTGAGGAACGCCTCGTAAGCGGCATCCTCTTCCATCAGCATCTCAATCAGAGACGGCACCGCCGTGCTGTCGCTGGCCGGCACCAATTTGGGGAAATTATCGCCAGGATTGGCAAAGGGCTCCATATCCAATGGCGTCACATGGGTCGGCGTGAGCACATTGCCATTATGGGTCAGCGTAAACAGGCTGGGATGGGAGCCGAGAGCTAGCCCGTTCAGCGGCGACGCCGCTACCGCTTCGTATAGGAGCGTGGTCAGGGTCTGGTCGTCGCAATCGGCTTCGCAGACGACATTGAGTTCCGGCGGCATGGCGCCGCTGGTCATGGTGCCTTTGCGAAAATCGCCGTCGCGGTAATAGAAATTCTCCAAGATGAGCTCAAGCCCGCGCAGCTCGATCTGCCGTTGCGCGGCCAGCGCAGTGATCTCGTTCATGTAAGACGAAATCATACCAGCACTGAGATAGGTCAGCGGGTTGGGCGCCTTATTGTGCCCACCCAGATGTTCGCCCTCGTCGCAGGCGAAGCGCCACGCCGTACCGGTCGCCGCCGAGACCACCAGGGCTTCCTTCTGCATGCCGCCCAGCGAGCGCACCCAGGTGCGCAACGATTGGCCATGGGGGTTGGGCGGCACCGGAAACCCGGCTTCGGTGGCGTTGCCGGCGATGTAGTAAAGCGGCTCTCCAATTTCTTCGAGAGGTGTCTTGGTCATGTAAGTACCCTTGGCTTGAGAAAATCAGCGCCTTGGATGCGCCTGGGAAATTTGCCCGATTATGCCGCCCTATCCCGCCATTGCAAATAGCCGGGCTGTTCGCCGTCTAGGGGTTCGGCCATGCCCGGTGGTGCATGTCGATCACATAGGCATGTTTGTGTTTCACCGCTTCGTGGCGATGGGGGTGGCGATGGGGCTCTGGCCCCTCCCAGCCCTCATGCTCATGCTGATGATGCTCATCATGGACGTGTAAATGCTGGTGATCGGTCGGCGCGTGGGCGTGCTCCAAATCGCCGGGATCGTGCGCCGGCCACAGCACCAAGGCCGCGCCCGTCGAGACCAGGGTCGCCACCGCCAGCACCGAAAACGCCGCCGACAGGCCAAGCGTCCCGCCGACCCATCCGGCCAACGGATAAGCGACCAGCCAACAGACATGCGACAAGGCGAACTGCGCGGCGTAGATCGCCGGGCGGTCACCCTCATGGGCCGAGCGCATGAGAAGGCGTCCCGCCGGGGTGAGGATCAACGACGAACCGGCGCCAATCAGGAACCAGACCGGCAACAGAGCGATCAATCCGGGCTCGGTCAGGCCGAGCAGGAGACCGATTGTCATCACGAAGCCGCCGGCGAGCATGAAGGGACGATCGGGATAGCGGTCCAACAACCGCGGCAGCAGAAGCGCGACGATCATCGATCCGGCGCCGACCGCGGCCAGCGCCAAGGCGGTATCGGTTTCCGAACCCCCAAGCCGGTCGCGCACATAGACCACGGTGTTGACGATGACCATGGCGCCGCCCGCCGCCGCGGCAAATGACAGCGCCAACAGCCCGCGCAGCCGCGGTGTTTTAAGATAGGCCCAAATGCCGAAGCTCGTATTGTGCCAAACCCCGCGCTCTCGATCATGAGATTTGGGGGACGGCAGCTGGATGGAGAAAACCAGGAGCGCCGAGACTAGAAAGGCCACGGCATTGGCGGCGAACAAGGCGTCGAAGGACAATAATAACAATGCCGCGGCGGCAAGGGTCGGGCTCAGCAAATTTTCCAAATCGTAAGCCAGCCGGGACAAGGACAGCGCCCTTGTATATTGCGCCTCGTCGGGCAGCACATCGGGGATGGTCGCCTGGAATGTCGGCGTAAACCCGGCCGAGAAGGCATTCAACAGAAAGATCAGCAGATAGATCTGCCAGATTTCCGTGACAAAGGGCAGAAACGTCACCAATACAGCGCGCGCCACATCCAGCGCGATCAGGAACTGGCGGCGTGGTAATTTATGGGCTAATCCACCGACGATCGGGGCGATGCCCACATAGGCCACCATCTTAAGCGCCAATGCGGTGCCCAGGACGATACCGGCATCGCGCCCCGCTAACTCAAACGCCAACAGGGCGAGCGCAACGGTCGACAGCCCCGTGCCAGCAAGGGCAATCACTTGCGCCGTGAAAAGTCGGCGATAGGTTCGATTCGAAAGCGGCGACGCCATAGCGCCAGGTTAGCGGAATTTCGGCAATGGCTCCAGAACGCCGAATTAGGGGTGCGGCGCGCTACCCGGCTTCACGCACCGGGCGGAAAACGGCGCCTTTTTGTGTTCACCCGATGCCAGTTCGTCGTCGCCCATCCAAAAGGCGATCCGCTCCGTGAGCAACTTGGTGTCGATCGGCTTGCTCATATAGTCGTTCATGCCGGCCTGCATGAACCGCTTCCGATCGCCCTTCATGGCATAGGCGGTGACGCCGATAATCGGTATCGACGCATTGTCTTTCGACAGGCGGCGAATTTGCCGCGTCGCCTCAACGCCGTCCATCTCGGGCATTTGAATGTCCATCAACACCAACCCATAGGGGCGGTTTCGCACGGCGTCGAACGGGCGCCCCTCTTCCGCCGCGACGCGTAACTTGTCGAAGGCGGTCTCGGCCTCCGCCGCCAGGTCAACCGCAACATCACAAGCGGCCAGCTGCTTTTCGAAGATCAGCCGGTTTGTGGAATTATCGGCAAGCTGTTCGTCGCCACAGCGGCGATTGAATCGCTCTAGACAACGCTCAAGATTGCACGTCGGCCTTGACCTTCTCCATATGCGCCTTTGCGCGCTGCTCGTTCTTAACAGCGGCTTGGTAGTGCAATAGCACGCGGCTCAAATCCTCTTCGGCGAAACGAATTCGCGGCATCAACGCCTTCAGCTGTCGAGCCTTATCCTCCGTAGCGGTAGCGGTCGCCCCCGACCCCTCCTCTTTCAACGCGCCGGCCCGCCCTTCCAACTCGGCCAATTTGGCCTCCGCCGCACCAAGTCTCGCCGTTGCCTCGGTCAGCGCCAGCGACGCCTCTTTCCAGGCATCTAACGCTCCCCTCACGGCAACCGCCTTGGCTTCGACGGCTTCGGCTTTCGCCCTGGCGACTTCGGTTTCGGCGCCCGCCGCTATTTGTGCCAATGCCGCCCCATCGCCCGTCTGTCCAGCATCGGTCACCGATGTCGCTCCCGGTTTCGACCCCGCCACGGTCGATTTACCATCAAATGAAACCGACCACTCCACATCGGTGACAAAGAGCGTGCTTATTCCAGCTAGAAAAAGAACGGTTGCGCTCGCAATGATCATCGACTGGCGCGCGCGGCGATGCTGCACAAGCTGGCGCAACGAAAAAGTTCGGGCAGGCGCCCCGATACGTGCGCTGTAGACTTCTATGGGCCAGTCGATGTTTTTCAACGTCCTGGAACCTAGGCGCTTGAACACGTTACCGAATGTGTGCCGGATTTGCTCGTAGACGGCACCGGAAATACAAATCTCCGACGGTTTGGCGAATGCTTCAAGGCGGGCAGCAATATTCACCCCATCGCCATAGACATCATCTTTATCGGGGAAGATATCGGCGACATTGAGGCCCATGCGGAATTCGAAGGATTGCCCATCACTCTGCGACGCGTTGTGGGTTTGAATTTTCTGCTGCATGTCGATGGCGCATTGGACGGCATCGCCGAGGCTACCGAATTCGAACAGAAATCCGTCGCCCATCGCTTTGAACAGGCGACCGCGATATTCCATGACGGTGGGGTCGATAACAGCCGTCCGCACTGACTTCAGTTGCGAGAGCGTTCGTACCTCGTCTTCGCGCATCAAACGCGAATAACCCACAGCATCGATCGCAAGGATCGCTGCGATTTTAGGGGGCTCGGGGGACGATACGCATTCCATCTGCTGGACTACCTTCCCCTATAATCTCATATGATTTTGTGGCTGATTTATGACGCAATCCACATATGACAGACTTTCGGAGGGCCCCATGGACACGGAAATTTCGAACCGAGACCGCTGCATAAATTATATCGAGTTCGCGGTGACCGATATCGCCCGGTCAAAGGATTTTTACGGCACAGCCTTTGGCTGGACGTTCACCGACTATGGACCCGATTATTGTGAATTTTCGGACGGTCATATGAAGGGCGGGTTCGATGCGCATTCACCGGTGACACCGGGCGGACCCTTAGTCGTTCTCTACGGTGCGGATCTCGTTGACGTTTCTCGACGCATCGAGGCCGCCGGTGGCAACATCGTTAAACCAATTTACGACTTTCCAGGGGGCCGCCGCTTTCATTTCACCGATCCCGACGGTTACGAACTCGCGGTTTGGACGGAAACCTAACCGATAATCGCCATACCGTTGGGCCAACATATATCGCCTTTCGATCTCTTCGATAAATAAGTTGTCAATTGACAACTTATTAAAGCTCTCCGATGATGGCCCATTCGCGCTCGACCGTGGCCCGGCCATCGGCAATTGGCGCATCCGATGTTGATAGGAGATTGATCGATGAGACTGCTAACATTATTGGGTACTGCCATTGCCACAACCCTACTCGTTTCGAGTACCAGCGCCGGCCCCGAACTGGTTGCCTTTCCGCACGGTTATCAGACCCATTTCGTGCGCTACACCACGGTGGACAAGCCCGAGCGTAAGCCGCCGATCGTCCGCTTCATGTATGTCAATCCGGAAGCCCTAGCAGCGGCAAAGGCCGGCGGGGACTCGCCGCAAGGCACCGTGTTGGTCATGGAGGATCACAAAGCCCAGCTCGACGCCGAGGGCAAACCGGTGACCGATGCGCGCGGCCGGTTCGTGCCGACCACCGAGCTCACCAATGTTTTCGTGATGGAGAAACAGCCGGGTTGGGGCGCGGAATATTCCGAAGAGCAGCGCAACGGCGAATGGGAGTATGCATGGTATCAGCCCAATGGCGAACGCAAGGTCGGCGACTTCGTCAAGTTCGAAGGCTGCTTCGCCTGCCACAAGGACAATGTCGCGGATCAGGATTACAACTTCACCTTCGCGCCCTTTGTGGCCGAGATGAAGAAGTAGCGACGCTTATTCTTTCGGCCGGTTGCCCCGTCCACCAAGGCTGGCGCCGAAATACCGGCTTTGCGGTTCCTGGTGGAGTCGCGCCATGGTCGATGGCGCGCCCGCCAGGAAGTTTCCCACATAGAGCGCCACATGATCGTCGAGATTGTCGGGCAAGGGCGAGTTGTAGATAAACTTCCGGATGCTCAGGAAAACAATCGCGCTGTGCAGCGACATGACCAACTCGCGCTCGGCCCGCATCATGGGTTTTCTGGCGATGGTCGGCAGGCCCGCCTCGCGGCGCAAGGCGACGACGATCGGGGTGAGAATCCGATCATTCAAGGCAAAGGTGTAGCGGTCGGCGAGTTTTTGATCGTCCAGGTTCGCGCGCATAAATAAGCGCGCGCTGACCGGCGAGCCGCGTCGTGCAAAGGCCTGATAGAACTCGGTAAGACGCTGGTCGAGCGACGGCGTCTTCGCCGTCAGACGTTCGCTCACCGC
Organism: Alphaproteobacteria bacterium; assembly: GCA_013003285.1. Lineage (GTDB taxonomy): Bacteria > Pseudomonadota > Alphaproteobacteria > UBA6615 > UBA6615 > JABDJY01. The sequence continues at coordinate 8,570 of JABDJY010000429.1, forward strand.
CGGATCCCAGGTGTCGATAAAGACCGATTGACACACCGCGTCGATCAACGCCTGCTTACTGGGAAAGTATTTGTAGATCAGCGCCTGGGTGACGCCCAATTGCCGCGCCAACTCGCGGGTCGAGCCACGAAAGCCATGGTCGGCGAAGAAATTTTTCGCTTCCTCGACAATCCGTTTTTCGCCGGTGCCCCGCCGCGCACGCTTGCGCGCCGGTTTCGGTTTATCGCTTTTGGTGGCCAATGGGCCCGCTCCTCGTTGGCGCCTCTATAATCATGTTGAAGGGTATCATTGGACACGTCTTCGCGGAGACAAAAAAGCCCCCGCACAAGGCGGGGGCTTTCTTCGTATAGAGTAGCGCCAGGCCTAGTCGTGTTGGCTCTCCCCGGCGTGTCCGCCAGAGAGATCGTCGGTTGCTTCCGCCGCCAATACCCGCGCCGTTTCCGGCACATATTGCAGCGACCCGGATTCGAGCTGCAGGCCGAGACCGATCGACAGCGATACGGCGAAGATCACCATATTGCGTCGGTTCCACTCGACATCCGCAAGCATCGACATGCCGGCGGCACAAACCATACCGAACATGACAACCGCGCCACCGCCCAGTTGAGAAAGCTGTCATATTCAGGTTTTCCGATGTTCGGCACACCGCCGGCCGAATATTGGATGCCGGCCCGCACCAGGGCGAGACCGATCATCAGCACGACCAGACCGGTCACCAACGGCGGCAGCGCGAAACGGATCTTGCCGATGAAGGTGCCGAGAATCGCGTGGAAAAGCCCGCCGATCAGCACGCCGACATTCTAAGAATAAAGTAATAGACCTATGGCAAAAAATAGGTCGTTGGAAAAACGTGAGCCGCATTGCAACGAACGCAAAAGTAGCCCGCACGGGAGAGGCATTTACCCTACGAAATTCCAAAACTGGAAACAGCAATTCATGGCGCGTCGGTCTGCCTATTCCGATGGCCTGGGTCGTTGCACCGATCTTTGCTTGGCCACCTGAACACTGGCTAAGTCACTAATAAACAGGAGTTAACAACATGAAGTACGTTTTTGTCTTACTTGCTGCTTTTCTTACTTTTTCACTGACCTCCACGTCGAATGCCAATCAGTTTGACGATGCGATGCGTGCCTACACGGCAGCGGGCCAGCGGATTATCGACATGGTGAACAGCGACCAGGTCGATGTTGCCGCGGTCGAAAAGGAAGTCATCGCAACCGTCGCCGCGGGCGTTACGCTGGCCAACGCTTATTCGGCAAAATTTCCCCAGGGTAAAGCAGTCCTCGATAAGGTTATTACAACCGCAGCCAAAACGGATGCCAGCGGCAACGTGATGGGCGTCGGCGCCATGGCCGGAATGTCCTTCGCCGAGATCGAAGGCGATTGGCATGACACCGAGTACTTCACCAAAAACGACCACGGGCTGGATCTGCAGGAAGAAGACAATGAGCACTTCACCGATCCCATGCACACCATCATCCACCCGGTAATGGTTTTGGTCGCCGCTAAAGATTACAGCAAAGACAAAAACCCCGAGCACTTGAAGGCGATGAAAGCCGAAATGCAAGAGGGCATGGAGCAGGTCGAAAACACTGCCAACACCGTTAAGTAACCTACTAAAAGATAAGAAGAATCTGGAGTATCTGTTGTGAAGAAAGGTTTTGCACTGATCATAGGAAGTTTCACACTAGGCCTTATCGTTATTGTGTCTATGGTCGTGTGGAATCTTTCTTCCCTCTCCTCTCTGATCGAAAAAGAAGCAAACGAATCTGCCGTATTTTCCGAGCGAAGCATTGAAATCGATAAAAATATGCGGCAAGTCTCGACCTATGTCGAACGCGTGTTCACGGTGGCCACCGGCACCGATGTCGAAGCCATGGATGCAAGCGCCAAGCATTCGATCGAGGAAATAAAAGAGCTTTTACTGCAGCTGAAAGCCGAACAATTCACCTCCATCCTCGCCGAGCCAGTCGTCCTGGTTCAGGAAAAAGGTGGAGAAGTTGAGCCCGGAGCCGTCGAGGCTACCGAGCAACCAACAATCATCATCAGTGAGTTGATCGATACGATCGAGTTGGAACTCGAAGAGGTGATCGTCGCGCAAGCTGATGTCGCAAGATTGGCCAACAAGAAAATTGTCCTGAATAAAAAGCTGGAGCCCGCCAAGAAATCCATGTCGCAAATCCTGCGTAAAAATCTAGATTTGCGCGAGGTCAACCCCAAGGCCTTCAACGATCTGTCCCGAGGGGTCATTACCACCATGTTTACGGCTTCTGGGAAGGATATCAAATTTGCCGGCAGGGCGAAGTTTGAGAAAGGCTACAAGAATTTACAAAACTCTGGTCTGACACCGGACCAAACTGCCGGGTTGGAAGACGTCAAAGCACAGTTCGACATCACTTACGAACTCGCTCGGGAAGCACTTTCGCTGGGTTCAGATACAGCATTTTTTGCCCGTAAGGCGGAATTGGTGGTCGAGAAGATTACATCCTTGGAAAAGACCGTCGAAAAAATTGTAGACGAGCGGCGGGAACAGTTGGTCCAGAAATCATCGGATACGATTCTTTTCTCGGTCATATTCGGTTTGGTGGTGACCGCCGTCAGCATCTTAATCGGTGTAATATTGTCCAGAAAACTGACCAAACGCGTCACGAACGTCATCGACGTCGCCACAAATATTACCGACGGTAATCTGAATGTCGACGTCAGCGGTACGGACATTAAGGACGAGATAGGTGATCTCGCCCGCGCCATCGAAATCTTCAAAGAAAACGCGGTGGAGCGCGAGGCACTTGAAGCCGAGCAAGCCAAGGCACGCGAAGTCGAGGAAAAACGCCTACGCGCCGAGGCCGAACGCGCCGAAAACGTCAACAAGATGATGGAGGACTTCGACAGCACCGCCAAGCAGGTCTTGACCGGCGTGACGAGCGCCGCCGAGCAGCTCAAATCATCGGCCAACGCCATGAGTTCGACGGCCGATGAAGCCAGTCAACGTTCGACGACCGTTGCCGGTGCTTCGGAAGAGGCATCGGTGAATGTGCAGACCGTGGCGTCGGCAACCGAAGAAATGACCGCGTCGATCCAAGAGATCTCGCGCCGGGTGAGCCATTCCTCGGAGATTGCTAGCGGTGCAGTGAAGGAAGCCCAGGCGGCGAACGCCAAGGTGGCAAGCCTGGCCGAAGGCGCCCAGAAGATTGGCGAGGTGGTCAGCTTGATCAACGACATCGCCGACCAAACCAACTTGCTGGCGCTGAATGCCACCATCGAGGCGGCGCGGGCCGGCGAAGCGGGCAAGGGTTTTGCCGTCGTCGCGTCGGAAGTGAAGTCTCTGGCCAGCCAGACCGGCCAGGCCACAGAGGAAATTGGTGGTCAGATCACCGCCATCCAGGCTTCGACGACCGATGCGGTTTCTGCGATCCAAACGATCGCCGGCATCATTGGCGAAATCAGCGAAGTGGCAACCACGATCGCTTCGGCGGTCGAAGAGCAAGACGCAGCAACCCGGGAAATTGCTGAGAATATTCAGCAAGCAGCAAGCGGCACGCAAGACGTATCCACGAATATCAGCGAAGTATCGCGGGGCGTGCAGGAAACCGGTTCCGTTGCGGGGCAAATGCTCGAAGCCTCGAACCAGCTGTCGCAGCAAGCCGCGGAGCTTCAGAACGCGATCTCTGGCTTCCTCGACAATGTGAAGGCGGCGTAGGGGTTAGAGCGACCTAGCTGGCAATTCCATACGACGCAGCCCAGCCGAGACCGGCCGCGGTGTCGCCTTGCGGGATATATTCGGCGCCGACCCAACCGTCAAAGTTGGACGCGTCGATGAGGTCGAGCAGGTAGGGATAATTAATCTCGCCGGCGTCGGGTTCGACTCGACCCGGTACGCTGGCGATCTGGATATGGCCGACGGCGTCGCCGAAACGGCGGAAATTGTCGGCCAGATTCCCTTCCATGATCTGGCAGTGGTAGAAATCCATCTGCAACTGCACATTGGCGAGCCCCACATCGGCGACGATGGCATGGGCCTGGCCCTGATAGTTGAGAAAGTAGCCGGGGAAGTCGCCGGTGTTGAGCGGCTCGATCAGCACCGCTACACCCTCGTCCGCGG
>JABDJY010000071.1 GCA_013003285.1 Alphaproteobacteria bacterium
GGCCTGCAAGGTGCAATATCCCGACATGAAATCGGCAGTTGCCGCCGATCTGAATCAGCTCAAACTGATATTCGCCGTCTTCAAGCGCTACGACAAAGTCATTGACCCGTCGCAGATTCATGCCGAATTGTCGGAGCGCCTGACCGAAGAACTCGATTATGTGCGCGAGGCCAATGCGACCCGGCTCTATGGCGCCATGCTGGCCAACGAAGCCGGGGTGCATGTGCCGCAGGTTTCTGACGATCTGTCGGCGAGCCGGTTGCTGACCACCAACTGGCTCGACGGCATGCCGATGGCGGAATTCGCCGACAACGCGACCGCGCATCGCGAAACCGTTGCGGTGAACATGTTTCGGGCCTGGTATGTGCCGTTCTATTATTACGGCGTCATCCATGGCGATCCCCATCTGGGCAACTATACGGTCAACCCCACGGACGGCTCGGTCAATCTGTACGATTTCGGCTGTATCCGGGTGTTCACGCCGCGCTTCGTGCGGGCGGTGATCGATCTCTACCACGCGCTGCGCAGCGACGATCGGGCCTTGGCCGTGCACGCCTATGAGACCTGGGGGTTTACCGATCTCAGCAACGAGATGATCGATGTCCTGAATATTTGGGCCTCGTTCCTCTATTCGCCGGTGATGGAGGATAAGGTGCAGCGCATCCAGGAATCCGATTCCGGCCTGTATGGCGCCAATATCGCCCATCAGGTTCATCTGGAGCTACGTAAGCTGGGGGGTGTGACCCCGTCGCGCGAATTCGTTTTGATGGATCGCGCGGCGATTGGGCTGGGTTCGGTTTTCCTGCGGTTGCGCGCCGAGGTTAATTGGTTTGAACTGTTCCAGGGCTTGATCGCCGACTTCGATGAAGAGGTGCTGGCCGCCCGCCAGGCCGAGACATTAGGCCGCTTCAGTATCCTGCTCGCCGAATAAAACTCACGAGAATTTGCGTTGGCAGCGGCGCTTGGGTGGTGTCTAGGAGGCATGTATTTGGGAGATCAAATCATGCTGAGACGACGAGATTTTATTCTTTCCACGTTAGCCCTACCGCTGCTGGCAGCACGACCCGCTTTGGCGCAAGAAGCCAGCCTCGACGATGACCTGCGCAACAATCTGAAGTCGCTCGAAGTGCTGCGCGGAAAAGTCGACGATGCGGCGTTCGACGGCCGGCCGGTTCTGGTGACCTTCTTCGCCAGTTGGTGCCCGCCCTGCCGGCAGGAAATGGAAGAGCTGGCGGAATATATCGATGACAATGGCAACAATGTCTCGATGATCGCGGTCAATTGGATGGAAGGCTTTGTCGGCCGGCCCAACCCGCGCGCGGTCAAACGGTTTGTAAACTTCATCCACCCCTCGATTCCCGCCGTGGTCGGTAACGATGCCTTGGGTGACAGGCTTGGCGGCATTCGCGCGGTGCCGGCAGTGGTAATCTTCGATGGGCAGGGCAAAATGGTGTTTCGCCTTGGCGGCGGCAGCGAACGCGATATCGGCCGCTTTTTCATTACCAAGCGGCGCCTGACCGGGATCGTCAACGACTTGTCCTAGGCCCATTGCCGGCCTGATATCGTTAATTCGAAAGAATCTTCGCCGGAAGTACGAATTCAACCTATTTTCGACCGACCAAGACTTGTTCTGACTCGGGTCTCGCTGCATATTCCGCGCAAGTTGGATGGTGTCATTTGACTAGTCGCAATTGCACTGTCCGGAAGGGCCGAAGCATAAGGTGCTTACATAATGAAGATCGCCATTCCGAAGGAACGCCGCCCCCATGAACGGCGCGTCGCGGCGACCCCCGACACTGTCAAACGGCTGGTTCAGCTTGGTGTCGACGTTAGCGTCGAGACCGGCGCTGGTGAAAACGCCGCGATCCTGGATCAAGCTTACACCGAGGCCGGTGCGACGGTGCATGCCACGCGCGCCGAGACCTTTGCCGGCGCCGACATTATCCTGAAAGTCCAGCGGCCGCGGACCAGCACCGATGGCGGTGCGGATGGGCTGGCGGACTACCCGGACGGGGTCATTCTGGTGGCGCTGCACAATCCGTTCGGCGATCCGATCGGTGTGGAGCATTACGCAGCCAAAAATATCATCTCGTTCGCCATGGAATTCCTGCCGCGCATCAGCCGCGCCCAATCGATGGATGTGCTGAGTTCGCAGGCCAATCTGGCGGGCTATAAAGCCGTGGTCGATGGCGCCGCTCAATATGGCCGCGCCATTCCCATGATGATGACGGCGGCCGGCCGGATTAACCCGGCCAAGGTATTCGTGATGGGCGCCGGTGTGGCCGGGCTTCAAGCGATCGCCACGGCGCGGCGGATCGGCGCCGTCGTCTCGGCGACCGATGTGCGCATGGCCGCCAAGGAAGAAGTCGAAAGCCTCGGCGCCAGCTTCGTCATGGTCGAACCGGACGGTGACGATAGCGGTCAGACCGAAGGCGGTTATGCCAAGGAAATGTCAGACGATTATAAGCGTCGTCAGGCGGAACTGGTGGCCGAGCATATCGCCAACCAGGATATCGTCATCACAACGGCGCTCATTCCCGGCCGCCTGGCGCCGGTTTTGGTCAATGACGATATGATCGCGTCGATGCGCGCTGGTTCGGTGATCGTCGATTTGGCGGTCGAGCAGGGCGGCAACGCGACCCAGAGTGTCGGCGGCGAGGTGGTGACGACCGAAAACGGCGTTATCATCATGGGCCATTACAATTTGCCGTCGCGGCTGGCCTCCGATGCGTCGGCCCTATATGCCCGCAACCTGTTCAATTTCGTCGAACTGATGATCGACAAGGAAACTCACCAGCTGGCGATCGACTGGGAAGACGAGATTATCGCCGGCTCCTGTTTGACCCGCGACGGCAATATTGTTCACCCGGCCCTGAAGCCCCAGGACGAGACGCCGGCGGCGCCCGCGCCGGCAGCCGAAGCCGCCCCAGCGGAAGAAGTCCCAATCAGATCCGAAGCGGCGGAAGCCGGCGCCGCGGCGCCGGAAACGCCGGAACCCGACCCAGCTAGACCAACCGAGGAAGGGGCCTAACCCGATGGATCCATCGACCCTCGCCGATAAAGCGGCCCAACTGGCCACCGAAGCGCAAGGCGTTGCCGAACAGGCTGCGAGCCTGGCGCAGGATGCGACGACCCTCGCGGCAGCGGCGACCCACGGTGCCGGCGACCCGTTTGTTTTCCTGTTCACCGTTTTCGTGCTCGCCGTTTTCGTCGGCTATTACGTGGTGTGGAGCGTCACCCCGGCGCTGCATTC
>JABDJY010000077.1 GCA_013003285.1 Alphaproteobacteria bacterium
GGCTTTATGTCGGCCGCCAGGTATTCAATCGCCATGCCTTCCCACGCGATCCCGATACCGGCAATCGCCGCGCCCGCAAGAAAGACCAAAGCGAGTGGATCGAAGCCGCGGTGCCGGAACTCGCCATCGTCGACGACGATCTCTGGCAGAGGGTCCAAGACCGCCTCCTCGCTATCCCACACCGACCGCCGGACCAGCATCGCCGGCCCAAGCGCCTGTTCAGTGGCCTGATCGCGTGTGGCGTATGCGGCGAGAATATTACCATTGCTTACCGCGACCGCTATGGCTGCACTGGGGCGCGCCGGAAGGGTATCTGCACCAACAACCGCACCATGTCCGCCCCGGAGCTCGAGCGGCGCATTCTCGAAGGGCTGCGCGAGCGGTTGTTAGAGCCCGAACTGATCCAGGCCTTCGTCGAGGAATTCCATGCCGAGCTGCAGCGGCAGCAGAAGGACGCCCGGCGACGCCTTCGTGCCGTCACACGCGAGCGCACTGACCTGGAGCGTCAGATCGCGCGGCTCGTCGATGCGATCGCCGCAGGATCGGCCGCAAATATCGCTGCCGTCGGCGAGAAATTGCGCGCGCTCGAGGGAATGTTATCGGGCCTTCCGGTGTTAACCGATACAGAACCTGAAAAAATCGAATGGCACCCCAGCGCCGTGGATATCTACAAACGCCAAGTTGCCGATCTGCAGGCCGCATTAAACGCCGACGACATCACCCGCGAGCAGGCCACCACGGCGTTGCGCGGACTGGTCGACAAGGTGATCGCCTACCCCGCAGAAAAGCGCGGACAGTTCGATCTGGAACTGCACGGTTACCTGGCGGCGGCCTTAAACATGGGAAAGCTCGGTAATGATGGCGGAGGGAGAGGGATTCGAACCCTCGATACAGTTGCCTGTATACACGCTTTCCAAGCGTGCGCCTTCAGCCACTCGGCCACCCCTCCTTGCCAGACTCGCCCCGTCTCACGCGACGCTGGCCGCACATATGTGCGGAAGGCCAGGACTATCATCAGCAACCCGGCGATTGCAACCGCTGGCAGGTACGCTACTATGAATACGGCTAATTTTACACACTCCAGCCAAGCCTTCGGGCCTGATCACATGTCTGGTAGCGGCCCATTTACGGGCGAAATACCGAGTATTACATGCGGTAATGCGGGTAAACTTTAGCAAAATCAGCAGGAGATCTTCTTGTGTGTGCAGCGCCTTCTGAGTTCGAATACAAGTCGACAGACGAAAATACAGGAGATGCGCCCGCACCTCGCAGGGCCCGAAAGACGATGATTGTCGGCCGTGTCATTGGTTGGTTTCTTGTGATTGCCGGAATTGTGATTTTGGCGAGAGACCTGTTCGGTTTGGTCAACGGCGAAGGGTTCGTCCCTATTGCCGCCGGCGAACTCTGGTTCACCTTGCACCAGGGGAGCCTGATGTTGGCCGAACCGGTGGTCTCGCGCTATGTGCCGCTCATTGGACCCTGGCTCTGGCACCCGGTCATCTCGACCACACTGACCTGGCCGGCTTTTCTGGTGGTCGTCGTGCCTGGATTGCTTTTGAGCTACGCCTTCCGTCGGCGTCCGCGCTTAAAGCCTAAGCCAGCGGCGGCTTAACCGCCGAGAATCAGCTCTAGCTGTCGTCCATCCGCAACGCGGCGATAAACGCCGATTGCGGAATTTCCACATTTCCGTATTGGCGCATCCGCTTCTTGCCCGCCTTCTGCTTCTCCAGCAGCTTGCGCTTGCGCGAAATGTCGCCGCCATAGCATTTCGACGTCACGTCTTTACGCATGGCGCCAACGGTCTCGCGGGCGATCACCTTGCCGCCGATAACCGCCTGTAGGGCGACCTTGAACAATTGGCGCGGGATAAGACCTTTCAGGCGGGCACACAGCGCCCGGCCGCGGGCTTCGGCCTGGGTGCGGTGGACGATCATCGACAGGGCGTCGACCGGGTCGCCATTGATCAGAATATCGACCTTCACCAGTTCGCCGGGGCGGTAGGTCTCCAACTCATAGTCGAAGCTGGCATAGCCGCGGCTGACCGATTTGAGCCGGTCGTAAAAATCGAACACCACCTCGTTTAATGGTAGGCGATAGGTCGCCATGGCGCGGCCGCCCACATAGGTCAGATCGAGCTGTTCGCCGCGCCGGTCGGTGCAAAGCTGCAGGATCGAGCCAAGATATTCGTCCGGCACGATGATGTTGGCCTTGATCCAGGGCTCGTCGATGTTGGTTATGCGGGTGACGTCAGGGAAATCGGACGGGTTGTGTAAGTCTATCGTGGTGCCGTCGGTCAGGTGGATTTTGTAGATCACCGAAGGTGCGGTGGCGATCAGATCCAGGTCGAACTCGCGCTCTAAGCGTTCCTGCACGATCTCCATATGCAATAGCCCCAGAAATCCGCAACGGAAGCCGACCCCCAGGGCCGCGCTGTTTTCCGGGTCGAAATGAAAGCTGGCATCGTTGAGATGCAGCTTGGCGAGGCTTTCGCGCAGATCCTCATACTCGGCCGCATCGGCGGGGAATAGCGAGCAGAACACTACCGGCACCGACGGTTTAAAGCCCGCGAGGGGGATCTCCACCGGGTTGCGGTCGTCGGTGACCGTGTCACCCACCTGGCAATCGGCGACCGCCTTGATCGAGGCTGTAATAAAACCGATTTCGCCTGGCCCGAGAGTGTCCAGTTCGGTGCGCGCGGGGGTGAAAACGCCAATTCGGTCGATCTGATAGGACTTGCCGGTCGCCATCATGCGAATCTTCTGACCCTTGGCGAGGCGACCGTTTTTGACCCGCACCAAGGCGACAACGCCGAGATAGGGGTCGTACCAGCTATCGACCAATAGCGCCTCGGTCAAAGCGTCGGCGTCGCCTTCGGGCGAAGGTAGGCGTTTAACCAGGGCTTCCAGAACATCTTCGATACCGACGCCCGATTTCGCCGACATCTCAACGGCCTCGGACGCGTCGAGGCCGATAACCTCTTCGATCTGTTCGCGGACCTTTTGGGGTTCCGACGCTGGTAAATCGATCTTGTTGAGTACCGGGACGATTTCATGGCCGGCATCGATCGCCAGATAGGCGTTGGCCAATGTTTGTGCTTCCACCCCCTGGCTGGAGTCGACGACGAGTAACGAGCCTTCACACGCCGCCAAAGACCGTGAGACTTCGTAGGAGAAATCCACATGGCCGGGCGTATCCATCAGGTTCAGCGCGTAGGTTATTCCGTCCTTAGCCTTGTAAGTCAGACGTACCGTCTGCGCCTTGATGGTAATGCCGCGTTCGCGTTCCAGTTCCATGGAATCGAGCACCTGCTCGCTCATCTCGCGCGCGCTCAGGCCGCCGCAATGCTGGATCAGCCGATCGGCCAGGGTCGATTTGCCATGGTCGATATGGGCGATGATGGCGAAATTTCGAATGTGCGTGAGATCGGTCATAAGCGAACGTTAATCAACTCCTTGAGGCTGGAACACAGCGCGAACTTCATCTTCAAAACCTTGTGGAAAACTTCTTACAACTAACGGTGTGTCGGGTTCGACGATGGTCTAATCCGACTTGTTTTCCTTGTTTTTTCCACAGACTATGTACTATCTGTGGATAAATTATCTTTTAAAAACAGATGTTTATACCAACGGCTCGGGAAACCCATCAGTTCCTTGCCTTTTATCATACGGTTTCGTCGAATGACGAGAATTACCCACAAATCCATGTGGAGAAATTTCCCCAGCCGAGGACCGAATCTAGCCTCGCAGGGTGCCGCCGGTCTGCTTTTCCACCGCCGCGACGATTTTTTGCGCCACCTGATCGATCTGTTCGTCGGTCAGGGTCGCCTCGATCGGTTGCAGGGTCACCTCGATGGCGAGCGACTTCTGGCCATCGTCGATGCCCTTGCCGGTATAGATATCGAACAATTGGGCTTCGGTGATGAGATCACGGTCGGCGCCGCGCGCCGCGCGTAGAACATCGGCCGCGCCGATCGCGTCATCGACGATGAAGGCGAAATCGCGATGCACTGCCTGGAACGGTGACAGATGGAGCGGCGGCCGGGCCGCGCCCTTGTTTTTGCGCGCCGGTACATGGTCGAGGAAAACCTCGAAGCCGACCATGGGGCCGCGCACATCGAGGCGGTGGAGTACGCCCGGATGTATTTCGCCGAACCAGGCCAGCACGCTTTTGCCCAGCCGCAGACCGGCCGAGCGGCCGGGATGATAATGCGCCGGCGCATCGGTGGAGACTTGCAAATTTGCCGTTGGCGCGCCCGCGGCCTCCAACGCCGCCAATGCGTCGCCCTTGGCGTCGATGGCGTCGACCGGCCGTGAGGGCGTCGACCAATGGCGCGATGACATATTGCCTTGGCGTAATCCGGCGGCCACCAGAAGCTGTCCTTCCGGCGTATCGTCCAAATAGGCCGGACCCAGCTCGAACAGGCCGAAATCGGTAAAGCCGCGGTCGATATTGCGGCCCGCGGCGAGCACCAGATTGGCCAATACAGAGGGTCGCAGCACGTCGAGATCGGCGCTGATCGGATTGGCTAATTGCAGTGTTTCGGGCACGCCGCCAAACTGTTCGGCGTGGCGCGAGGCCATGAACGACCAGGTTACCGCCTCGTCGAGGCCTTGCGCCGCCAGTGCCCGCCGGGCGGCGCCGGAACGCCGCTGTTCCATTGTCAGCGCGATCTCGGGCAGCGCTTCTTCACGGGTCAGTGACACCGGAGCGATTTCGTCGAAGCCGATAATGCGGGTGATTTCCTCAACCAAATCGGCTTCGCCATGGATGTCCGGGCGCCAGGGGGGCGGCGACGCGGTCATGATGTCGTCGCCATCAACCGTGAAGCCCAGCCGCTCGAGGATCGATTTCTGCTCCGCCACCGGCACATCGATGCCGCCCAGGGTGCGCACCCGCTCGCCGCGTAGCTCGATGGTGCGCGCAGTATCCGGCATGGCCCCGGCGCTGACCGGCTTGCTGGTCTCACCGCCGCAAAAGTCGAGAATCATGCGGGCTGCCGCTTCGGCGCCCCATTCGGCCGATTCCGGATCGACCCCGCGCTCAAAACGGTAGCGGGCGTCGGATTCCATTTGCAGCGCCCGGCCGGTGGTGGCGACGCTGATCGGATCGAACAGCGCCACTTCGAGGAACACTTCGGTGGTCTCGGGCAAACAGCTGGTTTCCATGCCGCCCATGACACCGGCCAGCGCTTCGGCCTTGTCGCCGTCGCCGATCACCGTCTTTTCCGGGTCGAGGGCGAAATGCTTGTCGATCAATGCGTAGAACGGCTCACCGTCGCGGGCCCGGCGCATGGTTAGCGTGTCGCCGGAGAGCTTACCGGCGTCGAACACATGCAACGGCCGGCCCAGATCGATCGAGATATAGTTGGTGACATCGACCAGCGCCGAAATCGGCCGCAGCCCGATGGCGCGCAGTCGGTCTTGCGCCCATTGCGGGCTCGGCCGGTTGGTGACGCCGCGGAAATGCCGGCCGACCACATAGGCGCACGCATTGCCGTCATCGGCGATGGCCCAGGACACCGGGCTGTCATAGGTACCCTCGACGGGCTCCGCGCTGACAAAGGGTTTCAAGGTGCCCAGCCCCGCCGCCGCTAAGTCGCGGGCGATGCCGCGCACGCCAGTGCAGTCGGGGCGGTTGGGGGTCAGTTCGATATCGATGACCGGGTCGTCAAGACCTAGAACGCTGGCGAACGGCGCGCCAAGGGGGGCGTCTTCCGGCAGATCGATGATGCCTTCATGCTCGTCCGACAGGCCCATCTCGCGCTCCGAGACCAGCATGCCATTGGATTCGACACCGCGGATTTTCGCCGCCTTGAGCTCCAGCTCCAAACCGGGGATCCAACTGCCGCTGGGCGCGAACACGCCCTTCATACCGGCCCGTGCGTTGGGGGCGCCGCAGACCACCTGCACTTGGCCGTCGCCGGTATCGACCGTGCAGACCTGTAGCCGGTCGGCGTCGGGATGCTTTTCGGCGGCGACCACATGGGCAACCGTGAAGGCGGCGAACTTGGCGCCGGGATCTTCGACCGAATCGACCTCAAGGCCGATCTTGATCAGCGTCTCGACGATCTCGTCGAGGCTTGCACCGGTCTCCAGATGGTCTTTCAGCCAGCCCAGGGTAAATTTCATCTCGCCGCCCCTAAAGCCCGCGCACCATGGACGGCACGGCCAGCGGCGCAAAGCCGTAATGGGACAGCCAGCGCAGATCGGCGTCGAAGAAGGTACGCAGATCGGGAATGCCGTATTTCAGCATGGCGATACGGTCGATGCCCATGCCGAAGGCGAAGCCCTGATATTGGGCCGGATCGATGCCGCCATATTCCAAGACTTTCGGATGCACCATGCCGGACCCCATGATTTCCAGCCAATTGTCGGCGCCGTCGCCGAAATTGCCGATCTTCAGTTCACCGCCGGCGCGCGAGCAGCCGATATCGACTTCCATCGAAGGCTCGGTGAAGGGAAAATGGCTCGGCCGGAACCGCACCGGCAGATCGGGGATGCCGAAGAAGGCGCGGCAGAAATCGATGATGCAGCCTTTGAGATGGCCCATATGGGTGCTCTCATCGACCACCAGCGCCTCGATCTGATGGAACATCGGCGTGTGGGTGGCGTCGGAATCGCTGCGATAGGTGCGCCCCGGCGCGATCACGCGGATCGGCGGTTTGCTGCGCTCCATGGTGCGAATCTGCACCGGCGACGTATGGGTGCGCAGCACCAGCCGGGAGCCGTCATCGCGTTCGGGCAGATAGAAAGTGTCGTGCATCTGCCGCGCCGGATGCTCGGGCGGAATATTCAGCGCGGTGAAATTATGGAAATCGTCCTCGATGTCGGGGCCTTCGGCGACGTCGAAACCCATCTCACCGAAGATGGCGATACATTCGTCCATCACCTGGCTAACCGGGTGAATACGGCCCGCCGGGCGGGGCCGGGCGGGCAGCGTGACATCGCTGGTCTCGCCGGCCAGCCGGGCATCCAGGGCCGCTGCTTCAAGGTCGAGCTGGCGCGCCGAGATTGCCGCCGTCACCACATCCTTGACCTTGTTGAGCGCCTGGCCGGCTTCCTTGCGGGCGTCGCCCTCAAGGCTGCCGAGGCCTTTCATCTGCGCGGTGATGCGGCCCTTGCGGCCGAGTACCGATACGCGGACAGCCTCCAGTGCCTCAAGACTATCGGCCGCTGTGACTTCGGCCAGTAGCGTCGACTCGAGCTCCGTTACATCGGGCGTCGTCATCGCAATATCCAATAGGCCCGCGGGGCCGCGGTTAGGCTGACGCTTTCAGCGCGTCCTGCGCCTGATCCACCAGCGCTTTGAACGCTTCGGGTTCCTTGACGGCGAGATCGGCCAGAATTTTACGGTCGAGCTCAACCCCCGCCTGCTTAACGCCGTTCATGAACTGCGAATAGGTCAGCCCATGCTGGCGTGCGCCGGCATTGATGCGTTGAATCCACAAGGAACGAAAATTGCGCTTTTTGACCTTCCGGTCGCGATAGGCATATTGCAGGCCCTTTTCGACCCGCTCGATCGCGACGCGGTAGTTGGTCGAATTACGGCCGCGATACCCTTTCGCAAGCTTTAAAACCTTCTTGCGCTTGGCGTGGCGGTGGACGGTGCTAGTTGCGCGTGACATGGGCTCAACCCTTCTTCTTGGCGTAAGGCATGGTCGGCGCGACAATGCGCGCGTCGGCGGCAGCCATAACGCCGATCTTGCGTGCCTTGCGCTTCATGGATTGCGACCGTTTGCGCATACCGTGGCGCATGCCGGAGGGTTTAAAGCGGATTTTTCCGGAAGCCGAAAAGCGGAATCGCTTTTTGGCAGACGATTTCGTCTTCATCTTGGGCATTTTATCCTCGCATCTGTCAGAGGTATTGGTTCGATGGCTAGGCATGCCCGGGGATTTACAGATCCCCGCCAGACCATCGCTTGAAATCGCGCGGTTTATAACGGTCCCAGGCGCCAAACGCAAGCGTTACGAAGGGCTTACGCCGACCCCTCGTCAGATTGACCCCGACCCTGATAGAACAAGGGCCATAATCGAATAAATCGCAAAAAACGAGGGGCGAATCCCATGGATCTGGAACTTGACGGTAAAACAGCGCTTATCACCGGGGCCAGCAAGGGGATTGGCCGGGCGGTCGCCGAAATACTCGCTGCGGAGGGCTGTAATTTGCGCCTGGCGTCGCGCACCGAAGCCGATCTGGCGGCGGTGCGGGACCACATAAATGCCAGCACGGATGTTGAAATTACGATCCATCCGCTTGATCTGTCGAAGGAAGAGGATGTTCGGACCCTGGCCGAAGCCGCCGGTGATGTCGATATTCTGATCAACAATGCCGGCGCCATCCCGGCCGGCAACCTGGAGCGGCTCGATGTGAGCACCATCAAAGACGCCTGGGACTTGAAGGTATTCGGCTTTATCGGCCTGACCAAGGCGCTCTATCCGAAAATGTGCGAACGGGGCTCCGGGGTGATCGTCAATATCATCGGCATGGCCGGTGAGCGGCCCCAATCGGGCTATATCGCCGGCGCCATGGGCAATGCAGCCCTGATGGCGTTAACCCGGGCGCTGGGCTCGGAAAGCGTCGACCATGGCGTGCGCGTGGTCGGCATCAACCCCGGTCCCATCGAGACCGATCGGTTGGTGACCCAGGCAAAAATTGCGGCCGACATGAATTGGGGCGACGAATCACGTTGGCGCGAGACCACCAAGGGATTGCCCGGTGACCGCGCCGGCACGGTTGCGGAAATGGGGTGGATCGCCGCCTTCCTGGCCAGCGCGCGGGCGTCTTGGTTATCGGGCACCGTCATCATGGCGGATGGCGGTCAGCACTCGCGTCCGCCGGCCTAGCCGGCGGGTCGGCGCGAATGGCTGGAGATCAACGCGGCGTCATCACCATGGTCAGCTGACGGCCTTCGAATTTCGGCATCTGCTCGACTTTGGCGATTTCGTCCAATTCGTCGCGCACCCGCTGTAACACCTGGGCGCCAAGCTCCTGATGGGCCATTTCGCGGCCGCGGAACCGCAGGGTCACTTTGACCTTGTCGCCGTCGTCGATAAAGCGGCGCGCATTGCGCATCTTCACTTCGTAATCGTGCGTGTCGATGTTGGGCCGCAGTTTGATTTCTTTGACGTCGATCGTCTTCTGCCGCTTGCGGGCGACATTGGCTTTCTTCTGCTCTTCATATTTGAGCTTGCCAAAATCGATGATCTTGCAAACTGGTGGGGAGGCATTCGGCGACACCTCGACCAGGTCGAGATTTACGCTAAACGCGCGCTCCAGGGCTTCCGCCGTGGAAACAACACCAACTTGTTCGCCTTCCTCATCGACCAGCCGAACCTCGGCATTGTCGATGTCTGTATTTACCCGCGGGCCCGATCGTTTCGGCGGGGTAACGTCTACTGGTCGTCTAGCGATGTATTTATCTCCTTGTAATTAAAGCATAAAGCATAGTTTTGACTGTCTAACTTGCGGCCGGACTTGCCGCTTCGGCTATAAGTTGGCCGACCGCGTCATCGAGTGCAAGTACTTCCTGATCTTTTGAGCCCAGGCGGCGTATGGCGACAGTGCCCTCATCGGCCTCGCGGCGGCCCACCACCAGCATAGCTGGCACATGGGCCAGGCTATGTTCACGGACTTTGTAATTAATTTTCTCGTTGCGCAGATCGGTTTCGATCCGCAATCCGGCCGCTCGGCACGCCGCTGCAACCTGTTCGGCATAGTCGTCGGCTTCGTTGGTGATGGTCGCGATCACCGCTTGTACCGGCGCCAGCCACAGGGGGAAGCGCCCGGCATAATGTTCGATCAGAATGCCGAGAAAACGCTCGAACGAGCCCAGAATCGCGCGGTGCAACATCACCGGACGGTGCTTGTCGCCGTCTTCGCCCACATAAGATGCGTCGAGACGCCCGGGCGTGATGAAATCGACCTGTAGCGTGCCGCACTGCCAATCGCGGCCGATCGTATCGCGTAGCACGAATTCCAGCTTCGGTCCGTAGAACGCGCCCTCGCCCGGATTGAGCGTATAGTCGAGGCCGGCCGCGTCCGTCGCCTCGGTCAGCGCCTGCTCGGCGCGATCCCAGGTGGCGTCGTCGCCGGCGCGCACCGGTGGACGGTCGGCGAACTTGACCTGCACGTCGGCGAAGCCGAAATCGCGGTAGACGCTCGACAGTAACTCGCAGAACGCCTTGGTCTCCGAGACGATCTGGTCTTCGGTGCAAAATATATGCGCGTCGTCTTGTGTAAAGGCGCGCACCCGCATGATACCGTGCAACGCGCCCGAGGGTTCGTAGCGGTGGCACGAGCCGAATTCGGCCATGCGCTGCGGCAAGTCGCGATAGCTCGTCGTGCCTTGCTTATAGATCAGCACATGGCATGGGCAGTTCATCGGCTTCACAGCGAGGACGCGGTTGTCGTCATCGTCGATGGTGAACATATTCTCGCGGAACTTTTCCCAGTGACCCGACCTTTCCCACAGGCCGCGGTCGACCAGTTGCGGCGTCTTCACTTCGAAATAGCCGGCCTCGTCGAGGCGCGCGCGCATATAGTCTTCGCAGATCCGATAGAGCGTCCAACCCTTGGCGTGCCAGAACACCGAGCCGACCGCTTCCTCTTGGATATGGAATAAATCCATCTCACGGCCGAGCCGGCGATGGTCGCGCTTTTCCGCTTCTTCCAACTGGGTCAGATAGGCTTTCAGTTCCTTGGCGTCGCGCCAGGCGGTGCCGTAGATGCGTTGCAGCTGCTGGTTCTTGGCGTCGCCGCGCCAATAGGCGCCCGACACTTTCATCAGTTTGAATGCGGTGCCCAGCTTGCCGGTCGACGGCAGATGCGGCCCGGTGCACAAGTCGAGCCAGTCGCCCTGCTTGTAGATCGAAATTTCGGCATCCCGCGCCAGGGTCTCGATGTGCTCGGCCTTATACTTCTCGCCCGCCGCGCTGAAGAAGCGAATGGCCTCGTCGCGGTCCCACACGTGACGGACGATGTCCTCGTTGCGGGCGACGATTTCCTTCATCCGTGCTTCGATCTGCTCAAGATCGTCGGGCGTGAAGGGGTCGTCGCGAACAAAATCGTAGTAGAAGCCGTTCTCGATGGCGGGACCGAAGGTAATCTGCGTGCCGGGATAAAGCTCCTGCACGGCCTCGGCCATGACATGGGCGGCGTCGTGGCGCAGTAAATCATAGATCGTCTCGTCGTCGCTTTTCGACGTGACGATTTCGATTGCCGCGTCTTCGCCGATGGTGGCGGATAGATCGACCAGGCGCCCATCGATTTTGATCGCCAGGGCGGCCTTGGCCAGCCCCGGGCCGATGTCAGCCGCAATCGCCGCACCGGTCACCGGACCGTCAAATGTGCGCGTGCTGCCGTCGGGCAGGGTGATCGTTACTTGGTTATCGTCGCCGGCCTGAGCCATCATGTCTCCGTTATGCGCGCCTATGAGTGAACGCAGCCTTAACCTTGTCTCCTGTGTCTTGGGATTTAACGCAAGCGCAGGCTGGCTTCAACCTCGTCGACGCTAAGATCGTCAAGCGGGTGGCGGCGCAGGATCGTCACATCCGGCCCCCGTTGGCCGCACAGGTCGGGATCGGAGGCATGGGAGAACAGCGCCAGCGTCGGTGTCCCGGCCGTCGCGATTACATGGGTCGGGCCCGTATCGTTGCCAACCGCCCCTGCTGCGCCGCGTGAAAGTTCGACCATATCGACCATCGTGGTTTGGGTCGTGAGGTCGCGGGCGCCTTCGCAAAAGGTGGCGATCGCCGAGGCGATCTGGGTTTCCGCAGTGCCGCCGATCACCACCGGGGTGATTTCTCGGGCGAGCAGCCGCCGGGCGAGTTCCGCGTAATTATTCGCCGGCCATCTTTTGTCCGGCCGGTGGGGCGAGCCGCCGGGGATCAGTAGGACATAGGGAGAAGCGAGTTCAAAGCGCCCAACATCCGATTTTATGCTGTCGAGATTGGGCGGTGGCACTTCGGTGATGCCGGCGACGCCGAGTTGCTCGGCTTGGCGCTCTATGGTGTGGATGAAGTCGCGCTGTGGGTTGGTATGGCGGTGGGAGCAGCCGGCGACGGTGCCCGACCATTCGGGCTTGCGGTCGATACCGAACAAATGAAACAGGATCGCCGTGCGGTCGGAGGTCTGCAGATCGTAGACCCGGTCGAACTTTCCGCCGCGCAGGCGTTTGAGCGAGGCGACCCAGCTCCGCAGTTCGCGCCACGATGGCCGGTCGTCGATCCAGACATCGTCGAACCAGCCGCCGGCTCTGGCAAAATCACCGAAAAGCTTGGTGGTCAGCAAGGTAATATGGGCGTCGCTGTGGTGGCGGCGGATTGCCGCGAAGGGGCCGGTGGCTTGAACGATATCGCCCATGGCCCCCAGTTTGATTACCAGAATGCGGTTGATGGGTCGTCCGGCGTTCATCAAATCAGATGGCCCGCCGTTGGCGGAGCTCGGCATAAATATCGAGGGTGGCGGTACACATACCGGTTTTGGAATAGCGGCTATGAACATGACGGATCGCTTTGTCGGCGAGCTGGGCGCGCGCGTCCTTGTCGATCGCCAGCGCCTCGGCCAGGGCGCCGGCCAGGGCCGGGGCGTCGCCCGGCGGAAACCGCCAACCGGTTTCGCCGGCGAGAACCTGTTCGGCCGTCCCGCCATGATCGGCGACCACGACGGGCCGCCCCATGGCCTGCGCCTCGGCGACGATCCGCCCAAAGGCTTCCGGGTCGGTCGAGGCGGACACCACCACGTCGGTCAGCATATAGGCCGCCGCCATGTCGGGGCAGTGGCCCAACACCTGCACCTGGCCTTCGAGGCCGAGCGATTTTATTTGCTGCTCCAACTCACCACGATAGACCGAGCGGCCCTGGTCGGAGCCCACCAGAAGCCCGATCACGTTAAATCTGTCGGCGCCCATTTGCTGTTTTAAGATTCCCAACGCCTCGATAAGCAGCGACTGTCCCTTCCAGCGCGTCAGACGCCCCGGCAGCATCACAATGGTCGCGTCTTCGCGTAGGTTCCACTTGGTGGCCAGATCGACGACGCGTGCCACGCTTGTTCGGGTTGGATCGAATACGTTGAGATCGACGCCGCGCGGTACCACACGGATGCGCTCGTCGGGCACATTGTAGCGGCTGCGTAAATGTTCGGCGATGAAGTTGGAGTTGGCGATCACCAGATCGCCATCGGCCATGACCGCGTTGTAGCGCTTCTTCCACGCGCCGGTGATCCCAGCACCATAATTATAGGTGCCATGGAAGGTGGTGAGGAAACTGCAGCCGGTGCGCCGGGCCGCGGCGCGGGCGCTCCAGGCGGGCGCCCGGCTGCGGGCGTGGACGATATTGATGCGATGCAGCTCGATGATCTCGACTAGCCGTTGTACGTTGCGGCGCATCACGAGCGGGTTCTTCGAGGCCAGCGGCAAGGTGATATGGGTGGCGCCACAGCGGTCAAGCTCGTTTACCAGATGGCCGCCCGACGAGGCGACGAAGGCCTGGGCGCCATTGGCTTTGATGGCCGCGGCAATGTCTATGGTGGCGCGCTCGACCCCGCCGCCGCCGGTCTCCAGCGACGGCAGCACCTGCAGGACGACCGGCGCCAGCCGCGCCCGGCCGGTGTCGGTTTGACCGCTTACAGTATTAGACGGAGCAGCAGAATTCATGTCATCGTGTGGTGAATGACAACACCTTCCTTCATCGCGGCCGCAGACGGCACAAAACTAGCCTTTTACGCCACGCCGGCCCGCGAGGGCAGGCCCGGGCCTGGCATTGTCTTTCTCGGGGGCTTTATGTCCGACATGACAGGCCAGAAGGCAACCACTTTGGAGGATTGGGCGCAACACACCGGCCAGGCCTTTTTGCGTCTCGATTATTCGGGACATGGATATTCGGGCGGTGAATTTCGCGACGGCACCATCGGCCGCTGGGCCGACGATGCGCTGACCGTCATCAAACATGCCGGAAATACGGTGGCTGGTCTGGGGGGGCCGCTCATTCTGGTGGGCTCGTCCATGGGCGGCTGGATCATGGTGCGGGTCGCGTTGGCGCTGCAAAAGGCGGGCGGGCCGCAACGGGCTGCCGGGCTGGTCGGCATTGCGGCGGCGGCGGATTTCACCCACGATCTGATGCCGGCGCGGCTGGGGCCAGAGGTGATGGCGGACATCGCCGAACGGGGAATCTATAGCACGCCGTCGGAATATTCCGATGATCCCTACATCATTACCCAGGCGCTGATCGACGACGGCGACCGGCAGCGCGTGCTTAACGCGCCGATAGATCTTCCCATACGGGTGCGGCTGATCCACGGTGAAGCCGACCCCGATGTGCCCTGGACCCAATCGCAGAAACTCATGGAAGCGCTGACCAGCGACGATGTGGAGCTGATCTTAGTCAAAGACGGCGACCACCGCCTATCGTCGGAGCGGGACCTGGCGCGGCTTGTGTTGGTCGTCGAGGGGCTGGTTGGCGGCCTGTGAAAATCCGCCAGGGCTTAGATAGGCGGTATTGTCACGCATCCTTTGTCCATAACGCGCCTCCATTGTCCCTTCTCGCAGGATTTGGCTATGATCAGTGATGAAACGAGCGGGCTTATAAGACCCGCCGTAAACCAGGGAGCGCAGCGGTGGTAGATACCAAGCACGCACGTCCATTGGTCATTGATCTGACCCATACCGTCCCCACCTTCCGGGCGTCCGCCGAAAACCCCACCCTGCCGGATATGGACCAGCCGTGGAGCGATGTGCCGCCCTTCGCCACCTATGGCGGCCACGCGGTGCTCGGATTTTTCGAGATGGCGATAAATCTCGGACATATCGAATCCGGCCGGCTGGTGATGTCGGAACATCACGGCACCCACATGAACGCCCCCAACCACTTCGTCAACAACGAGGTCTCGCAGGAGGCCACCGGCGTGCCGATGGCCGCGCGCAAGCAGATGCACGAAGTGCCGGCCGACTGGCTGGTGGGACCGGTGGTGGTGATCGATATCTCCGACCGCGTCCAGGCCGAGCTGGATAAAAACGGCGGCGTGCCCAGCCCCGACCCCGCCGTCACCAATTTCGGTAACGACACCGCCAATGTGGTCACCGCCGCGGACATCGACGCCGTCGCGGACCAGCTGGTCGACGGCTGCTGGATCGTCTTGAACCTGGGCTGGAGCCGGTTTTTCTATGGCGCGCCGGACATGGCGGGGTCGGCCTATGTGAACGGCTTCAACCATCCCGGTCTCGCGCCGGCGGCGGTGGAGCGGCTGCTGCAAATCGCCCAGCAAAAGGGCATCCGCATCGGCGGCACGGTGATCGACAATATCTCCACCGAGACCGGGCAGACCGCCAAGGGCGAAGACGAAAAACGCACCAACTCGCTGACCGCCCATGTGCGCCTGCTGCAGCACGACATCCTCATGGTCGAGAACGCCGCCAATCTGGATGAACTTTGCGAAGCCGCCAAGTCCCGCGACTGCACCCTGGTGGTCGGCGCCATCAAGGTGGCGCGCGGTACCGGCGCGCAAGCCCGCGTTCTGGCCTTATGTCAGTAATCAACTCTGCAATGGAGCACACAGTCTCATGTTGAAAATCGAACCGATCCATCCTGACCCCAGCCAGGCCGACAAGCTGCCCTATTCGCCGTCGATCCGCGTGCAAGGCGGCGCCGACATGCTGTTCATCTCGGGCTCCACCGCCCTGCCGCTGTATCACGCCCACCCCCATGTGCACGAAGAACATGTGCTGCCCGACGACATTCGCGAGCAGACGCGGCGCGCCATGGACGATATCAAATTGTCGCTCGATGCCTGCGGACTGACCTGGCGCAACGTGGTCAAGGTCACCAAGTTCCTGACCGACATGCGCGAAGCCGACGCCATGCACGCGGTGATGGGCGAGTATTTTGGCGACTGGAAGCCGGCCTCGACGATGGTCTGCGTCAATAATCTCAGCGCGCCCGGCTCGCGTGTCGAAATCGACATCATCGCGGTGGCATCCCCCGCCGATTAACGCGGCGGCTCTCTGAACAATATCGGACTAAGTACATGGCCGTCTTCTTCAACGAAAGCACGATCGACGCCGAGGCGCAGGGCGACGGTGTGGCGATCAAACATCTGATCACGCCCGAGCGCGTCAATTCCGACAAGGTACGCACCGACCAGATCCGGCTGGACGCCGGGGCCGAGACCGATTTCAGCGTCGGTGCCGGCGATCTCGCCTGGGCCCATGTGCTCGACGGCGCGGCGGTGCTGGTGACCGACGCGGGCGAGCAGCCCCTCAACCAAGATCATTTTCTGTTTCTGCCGCCGGGCCAGTCGGCGCGCCTCAAAAGCGAGGCCGGGGCATTGGTCTTCCGCGCCACCGTGCCCGACGCGGCGCGCTTCGATTCAGGCTGGGACGCAGCCGCCCTCGAGTGCCGCTGTATGGACTGGACCAACGAGCCGGTGCTCAATTCTGAATTCGACGCGCGCAAACGCATCTACATGGTCACCCCCCAGCTTTCCGGCACCAAGGCGGTGAAGGGCGAGATGATCCTCTATCCGCCGGGCACCCAGGCGGCCAATCACCACCATGAGGGCGCTGAGCATTTCCAGGTCATCCTGCGCGGCGCCGCCACGTTTTATCTGAACGACGCGCCGCACAAAGTGAAGGCCGGCGATACGGTCTATATCTACGATAATGAGCGCCACTACTTCATCAACGACGGCGAGGAGGAACTGGCCTTCATCGAATATTTCGTGCCCGGCGTGTACAAAACGGTGTGGGCCGAGAACGCCCCGATCTGCACCTGGAACCCGTCCGGCAAGGATATCAAAGGCGGCACCCCCAGCCGCGAAATCGCCGCCCACTCCTCAGCCGAAGCGCACAGCCGGACGGATCTTTAGGGGAGTTAAAGCGAGCGGGCGGCTTGTGGCGATCGTAGGGGGGCTGGTTGGCCCCGCCAAACCAGCCTAGTTCATCATAATCCTAGATCACTGAGACCGGGATGGTCGTCGGGTCTGCGGCCCAGCGGCCAGTGGAACAATCGATCTGCTTCGCCGATCGCTAAATCGTTGATGCTGGCGATGCGCCGCCGCATCAAGCCGTGTTCGTCGAATTCCCAGTTTTCGTTGCCGTAGGAGCGGAACCAGTTATTGGCCCCGTCATGGCATTCATAGGCAAAGCGGACGGCGATGCGGTTACCGGAATAGGCCCACACTTCCTTGATGAGCCGGTAGTCGATCTCCCGCTCCCATTTGCGCGTTAAAAACGCTTCGATCTCCGCCCGGCCGTTCACGAACTCTGAGCGATTTCGCCATTGACTGTCTTCGGTATAGGCCAGCGCGATTTTTTCCGGATTTCGGCTGTTCCAGGCGTCCTCAGCGGCGCGAACTTTGACGCGCGCTGTCTCCTCACTGAAGGGCGGTACCGGCGGGCGTTTCATGATTTTGTTCCCATTTCGTCCTCGGCTCGGTTATTGGTGTCTCGATAGGTGCTGAGCCTAGAGCTCAGATTGCTTCATCTAAGTCTAAAAGCAGGAACTTCCAGCTGACCTGTTTATTACGCGCCTGCCTGATGTAACGCTCGCAAGCCCGCCTGATAGTCCGGATAGGCCAGGGTCACCCCCAATTCGCGCTTGATACGCGCGTTCGAAACCCGCTTGTTTTCGGCGTAGAAGCTGCGCGCCATGTCGGACAGGTCGGCGTCCTCGAAGGGGATTTCCGGCGGCGGATCGAGCCCGAGCAGTTCGCAGGCGAACGCGATCACGTCCTGCGGCGGGGCGGCCTCGTCATCGCATAAATTATAGGCCGCACCGGGATTGGGCCGGGCCATGGACGCTTCGAGGATGGTCGAAATATCGTCGAGATGGATGCGGCTGAAGATCTGGCCCGGTTTTACAATGCGCCGTGCCTGGCCACCCTTGACCGTCGCCAGGGCGTTGCGCCCCGGCCCGTAGATACCGGCCAGGCGGAACAGATGTACCGGCACCCCATGGTCGCGCCACAGCCCACACCAAGCACGCTCTGCCGCCACCCGGCGTTCGCCGCGGATTGTCGTCGGATGCAGGTCTGCGGTTTCGTCGACCGCCTGGCCGCCGCGGTCGCCATAGACCCCGGTGGTCGATAGATAGCCCACCCATGCCAGCGATCCTGATAGGGCTGCCATATCGCCGCCATGCTGGTCGATCACGGCGTCTCCCGCGTCATCGGGCGGCACGGAGGAGAGAATATGGCTGACGCCGTCGAGCGCGGCGGCGGGGTCGGCCAGCGGCCGGTCCCGGTCGAAGGGCCAGGCCTGGATGCCCTGCGCGGCGAGGTTTTCGCAGGCCTCTTCGCTGCGGCTGGTGCCGCGGATCGACCAGCCCTTGGCCGCCAAGCGCCGCGACAGGTCCGTGGCGCAATAGCCTAGGCCGAAGCAGAAAAGAGTGGGCGTCTCGGACATCGTGATTTCAGCTCTGCTCGATAACCATTATGCTGTGCCGGTCTCGGGACTTTCACCGGTAACCGGGGCACTGTTACATGGGCTCTCCCATGGCGCAAAGCCAGGGCGCTGAACCAATGGGTCGATGATGCGGCAACCGCCGACACAGTCTTTACGTCTAGTCAGCAAGCCACTGGTTATGGGTCTCGCGGCGGCGCTCTTCGCCGTGGTTTGGGGTGCGCCGGCGCACGCCCAGACCCGCTTTTCCGAAATGCCGGTGGCGCGGGCCTATCAGGGTTGCATGGCGCTGGCCCGTGCCAAGCCCTCGGAGGGTTTCGAGGCGGCCATCACCTGGCGCGACGAAGGCGGCGGTCCACCGGCCGAGCATTGTACGGCGATTGCCCTGGCGGGCCTGGGTCAGCTCGACGAGGCGGCGCAACGGTTGGAGAAACTGGCGCAGAACATGACCGGTTTCGGCGCCAAGGAACGCGCCGCGGTGCTCGATCAGGCCGGTCAGGTCTGGCTGCGTCTGAACGAAGGCACCCGCGCCCACGCAGTCTTGACCGCGGCCCTCAAACTCGACGATAGCAACCCCACCTTGTGGATCCGCCGTGGCGAGGTCTTCGCGCGGGCCGGCGAGTTTTGGGACGCGATCGAGGATTTCAGCCAGGCGTTGGACCGTAACGCCAAGGCGCTGGATGCCCTGATTTTCCGCGCCGCCGCCTATCGGTTGCTCGATGTTCCCGATCTCGCCACCGACGATTTAACCCGCGCCTTGACGCTCGATCCGGGCAACCCGGAGGCGTTGACCGAGCTGGGCATGGTGCGCAAAGCCACCGGCGACCGTGAAGGCGCTCGGCAGGCCTGGCTTGCCGCCATCAACGCCGCGCCAGGCTCACCCGCCGCCGACACCGCGCGCGCCGCGCTGCAAGCCATGGATGTTAAAACTCAGTAGTTGGCAGGGATAGCCGGCGCTAGAAGTCCAGATTGGCGTAATGGCGCGGCGGCGGTATGCCGGGGATATGGTCGGCCAATAGAGGCCGCACGCTGGGTCGCGATTTAAGCCGTGCGTACCAGGACTTTGCTTCCGGATAAGCCTCCCACGGCACGTCGTCGATATAGTCGATGCAGGAGAGTTGCGCGGCGGCGGCGATGTCGGCCAGCGAGAATTTACTGCCGGCCAACCAATTATGGCGCGCCATCAGATATTCGATATAGGCCAGATGGGTGGCGATATTGGCGTGACCGGCGCGGATCGCCACGGAAGAGGGCGCGCCAAGGCCCAGGAAACGCTTGTTGATCTTTTCGTCGACCAAATTTTGCGTCACCTCGTGATGAAATTTGCGGTCGAACCAGGCGACCAGCCGGCGAATTTCGGCGCGGGTAAAGGCATCGCCCTCGATCAGCGGCGGATCGGGATAGGCGTCTTCGAGATATTCACAAATGACGTTGGAACCGGCCAGCGCGACCGGCGCCTGTTCATCGGTGCCTTCCAGCAGGACCGGCACCTCGCCCGCCGGGTTCAGCGCCAGAAATTCTTCGCGGCGTTCCCATGATTTTTCGATCACCAGATCGAAGGTCAGTTTCTTTTCACTGAGCGCAATACGAACTTTTCGCGAGAAGGGGCAAAGCCAGAGATGGTGAAGCGTCCGCATAATAGGCCGATTCTAGACAGGGTGATCGAGTCAGATAAAGATGGACTAGGGCGCGCCGAGGGTTTCGTTGAGAAAGTCGGCAATATCGCCGATGCACTCTTTACCCTGATCGATCACATTCGACTGCACGAAAAATGTGTGCATGACTCCGGGATAGACCTTCAGGCGATGGGGGTGGCCGGCGGCGCTCATGCGCTCGGCGAGGGTGAGTGAATCGTCGCGGATTGGGTCGAGTTCGGCCGCCGCGATGAAGGCCGGCGGCAGTCCGGCGAAATCGCCCTTGGCGGCGAAGGCGCGCGGATCGTTGCGGTCGGCGTCGGCCACATAGTCGCTATAGACTTGGCCCACATAGGCGCTCTGGAGGATGAAATCACCACCGCCGAGTTCGCGCATGGAGGCCGTGTCCATCGCGTCGTCGACGACGCCATAAATCGACACCACGCCTTTGATCAGGTCGGAACCGCGGTCGCGCATCTCGAAGGCCACGCCGAACGCCACACTGGCGCCCGCCGAGGCGCCGCCGATCACCATGGCGTCGCTGTTGAGGCCCAAATCGCGGCCGTTGCCGGCCAGCCATTCGACAATGGTGGCGACTTCGATCACCGGGTCGGGGAACATGTGCTCGGGCGCATGAACGTAATCGCAGCTGATCACCGCGCCGCCCCAACTTTGCGCCAATTCACGCATCTGGCGGTCGTTGGACAGCTGATTACCCAGTTTAAACCCACCGCCATGCAGATAGATAAACACAGGCATATTGGCGCCGTCGCTGGGATTGTAGAGGCGCAGAGGTACGTCACGGAATGGTCCGGGGGCGCTCAAATCCTGCTGCACCGCCAACGCCGGCCCACCTTCGTTCCAGATGACGCGCGCGGCGTCGGCTTGGGTGCGAATCTCGGCGATGGTCTCGCCGGGGCCGCCGACACTGGCCACGATCTCGGTGTTACGCGCCAGCGCCGCCGCCTGTTGTGGGTCGATCTTCGCCCGCCATTTTTCGGTCGTGGCGTCGTTTTCGTTTGTCATGGTTCCATCTCCCGAGGTGCTCGAACTTTTCTACCATGTCTTTTGCGACGATCGGCCAGAAATTCATACGATGTCGATACTGTTGCTCGGACGGTGCACCGTAGCGGCGCATTGGGTCGAATCCTGGGCTGGTGATATAAGCGCCCCTGCGCAACGGATCGCGCGGTGCCGGATCACACCGCCTGGATAGCGGATATCGACGTCGATGAGCCTCCTGGAAATCATCATACTTGCCGTCGTGCAGGGCATCACCGAGTTTTTGCCGATCAGCTCGTCGGGCCATTTGCGCGTGGCGGCGGAAATTCTCGGCATCCCGGGCAGCACCCTGGCAATCGACGTGGCGGTTCATGTGGGGACCCTGGGTGCCGTGCTGATTTACTTCTGGCGTGACATCGTGCGTATTTTGATCGGCCTCGCGCAATTCACCGTCGGCCGGCGCACCCATGGCGGGCTGCTCGGCGTGTATATCGTTATGGCGTCAATTCCGATTTTCGTCGTCGGGTTTTTCGGACGCGACCTGATCGACAGCAATTTACGCACCTTGGAGATCATCGGCTGGACGTCGATTGTGTTCGCGGTTTTATTGTGGTGGGCCGACCGCACCGGCATGACCGTGTTGAATCTCGACCATCTGACACCGCGCAATGCCATCATTATCGGTCTCGCCCAGGTGCTCGCCCTGATCCCCGGTACCAGCCGGGCCGGAGTTACCATCACGGCGGCGCGGTTGCTCGGCTATGAGCGGTCGGAGGCGGCGCGGTTTTCCATGCTGCTGTCGATACCTGCGGTCGCCGGGGCTGGTTTGTCGATCACTTTGAACC